>JASBTO010000074.1 GCA_030148365.1 Kangiellaceae bacterium | reverse complement strand
AGCTGATACGGCTGACCCTGGAGGGAACTTCCATGGAGTCCCGGCAGGATCTCAACCGGCCCGCTCAAAAGTCCTGATCACTCGCCGGTGTGCTTGCCGCCGGTCCAGCCACCGCTCGCCAGCACCCGCTCGCCCATGGCTTTGGGCGAGGACTCCAGCGCCGTGGCCATGGAGTCATTCCAGCGATTGAGAAAACCGTACAGGCAAATGGCCCCCAGGATCTCGACAATCTGATCATCACTCCAGTGCTCTCGCATGCCGGTCATCAATTTCTCGTCGACGGCATTGGGCACCGCACCCGCCGCGAGCGCATAATCGAGTGCCATGCGTTCGGCATCCGAATAGAGCGGGCTGCTCTGGTAATCCCAGATAGCGTCAAGTTTTTCCTGTTCGATACCATGGATTTTTGCCGCGACCAGAGAGTGGGCTTCGCAATACTGGCAGCCGGCCGCGCGACTGGCGAAATGTGCCAGCAAGCGCTTGAAGCCAAGATCAACGGTGCCGTCGGGATCCATGACAGCCTTGGTCAGTTCACCGAATCCCTTGACGATCTTCGGACGCCGCTGCATGGTCAGCAGGCTGTTCGGAACAAAGCCGAGGATGCGTTCGAAAATTGCAAAATCTTCTTTCAGTTCCGGGTGGCTGTCGACCGGCAAGGGCTGCATATGAGCCATGAATCTCTCCTGTAAGTAAATGGTTTCAGGCAGGTGCCTGTGTAAAGCAGACGCCGGTACTGCCGAGCCCGCAATAGCCATCAGGATTTCTGGCAAGGTATTGCTGGTGGCCGGCTTCCGCGTAATAGAAATTTTCGAGGGGTTCGATTTCGGTGGTGATACTGCCGTGCCCCTTCTCACGAAGGGCCTGTTGATACTGTGTCCGGGATGCGGTCGCCTGCAACTGCTGTTGCTCGTCAACAGTCAGAATGACGGAGCGATACTGGCTGCCCCGATCATTGCCCTGGCGCATGCCCTGGGTCGGGTCGTGATTTTCCCAAAAGACTTTCAAGAGTGCGTTGAAGTCAGTTTCCGCGGGGTCGAAAATCACCAGCACGACTTCCGCATGACCGCTGCCGCCGCTGCACACGCTACGGTAGTCCGGCGCATCAGAGTTACCGCCGGCATAGCCGACCGCCGTGCTCCATACGCCGGGCTGCTGCCAGAAGTGGCGCTCCGCACCCCAGAAGCACCCCATACCGAATACCGCTGTTCGAAACGCCTCCGGAAATGGCGGCACCAGCGACTGCCCGGACACGAGGTGTTTCTGCTCCTGCGACAATAGCTGGTTGACCAACATTAGCGGCACTCCGGGCTGGCGACCGAGAGGGATTCAGGAATCATTGTCATCGGGTTTTTCCTGCTGGTATTTCTGCCAGTCCTCCCAGTCAAATGGCGTGCCGGCGTGGGGCGCGTCCAGATCATGGGCCCGACGCCAGGCCTGGGCGTCGAGGGAGTCATCCTCCGGCGCCTCGGCTTCTTCGGACTGTTGTCCGTCGACGACATCCCGCTCCGGGATTTCCGGATCAGGGCCGGAACCGGTCAGACGCGCCCAGATCCGCGTCCAGGCTTCTCCGAAACGGCTCACGGGCAAGAGACTCCTGTCATGATGATGCTTGCACTGCTATTTCAATACCGCATCTATGGTGTTACGGGCCAGATAATGATAGCCCGGCCGGGCTTCCCGGTAAATTCGCTGCGCCCGTGCCTTGCCGGGCCCGGTTTTGGCCATTTCCTCGTAGAGAGGTACGATCAAACGCCGGCGGCCAATGTTTTTCAGGTAGCTTTCCAGGCGCTCGTCGATGGCGTCGTAGCCGCTGCGTAAAGCCAGCAACATCCAGGCATGGGCAATTTCATTGTTGCCTGAACCGGTCAACCCGAATGCCTCGTCCAGTTCCGCCATGCGCTCACTGCCAATATCCTGCGGCAGGCCGTTGATGAAGTGCAGCCACTCCTGCACCGTCCACTGCCGGCTCGGGATCTGCTCCGCCTTTTTGTCGCCCTGTATCCAGGCCTGTCTTTCGGCGGTCACTTTATCAAACGCCGGTGACTGGGGATCAGGCGCTTGTTCAGGCAATCCGGCCTCATAAACCCAGCGCTTTATTTCCTCTTCACTGACCACCCCCGGATGCTTTTCCAGCAGGCGCTTGTCAAGGTACGCCAGAAATTCTTCCGTGGTCAGACTGGTAAAGGCGTGATCGTCAAAATAGCGGCGCAAAAACACGTCAAAGGTCTCCCGACCAAAACGCTCTTCGAGGCTCATCAGCAACAATTGACCCTTGGTGTAAGGGACGCCGGAGAAAGCGTCATCGGGATCACGACCTTCAAGATCCAGATACAGACGGGTGTCCCGCGGCTCCAGAGTCTCCATTTCCTCCACCAATTCCTGACGGGCCAGTGCCTGCTCCATAACCGCCCGCTCCTCGCTGAAAACCTCTTCCATAATCCGGTTTTCGACGTAGGAGGTAAAACCTTCGTTGAGCCAGAGATCCCGCCAGGTGGCATTGGTCACCAGATTGCCGGACCAGGAATGGGCCAGTTCATGGGCGATCAGATTCACCAGGCTGCGATCGCCGGCAATGACGGTCGGCGTAATGAAGGACAAGCGCGGATTTTCCATACCACCAAAGGGAAAACTCGGCGGCAGGATGAGCAGATCGTAACGTCCCCAGTGGTAGGGCCCAAACAGCCTTTCCGCGGTTTTCATCATTGCTTCTGTGTCGGCAAACTCATAAGCGGCCGCGGCCACAACCGAAGGCTCGGCATAAACGCCGGTGCGCTCGCTCATCGCCTTGAATTCGAGGTTGCCGGCGCCGATGGCAATCAGATAGGACGGAATGGCCTGGGGCATCTCGAAATGATAATCGCCGTCCAGCTCCGTATCCGGTTCGTTATAGGCGCTCATGACCGCGAGCAGATGCTCCGGGGTGCGAATATTGGCGTTATAGGTCACCCGGACCTGGGGACTGTCCTGAATGGGCAGCCAGCTACGGGCATGGATAGCCTGGGACTGACTGTACATGTAGGGGTATTTCTTGCCCGCGGTCTGGGACGGTTCCAGCCACTGCAGGCCGGATGCATCAGGACTGGTCTCATAATGAATCCGGACCCGCTCGCTGCCGTCTGGCAGACGGATGGTCAGTTTGCTACCCAGCACCGGATCCGCCTCCGCCAGCTCGAACTCCGTGGCGCGCCACTCATTGTCCTTCTGCGCTTCGACTTTTTCGATGGTCAGATCCCGGGTATCGAGAACCAGGGTATCGGCGTCGGGATTCAGGCGGTCAAAGGCAAGTTGCGCGCTGCCCTTTAACTGGCGGGCCTCGAAATCAACGGTCAGATCCAGATCGAGATGCTTGAGCTCGACCTCGGAAGAGTTGGCATAGGAATGCCTGTCGACAACTTCCGCAGTGGATTTTTGCTCCTGTCCGGAGCCAGTGGCGGTATCTGTTTCGCCGGAGTCATCGGACTGACAGGCGGTCAGCCCCAGCAACAGACTGGCGAGCAGCCAGGAATTCTGGTGTTTGATGCGCATATAAGGAATTCGGGTTCGCTGAAGTGTGCCTCATCATAAAAACTTCGCGGACCAATGTCGAATCCTGCGACGCCTAACTGTCCGACTGCTGTTGGCAGGCAAGAATGGCGGCACCCCTGACGCCGCTGTCGTCCCCGAAGACCGGCGCCAGCAGGCGGGTTTTGACGGAATCGGAAAACACATACTTCTCAAGGATTTCCGGCACCCGCCGATATAAAAACCCGATCTTCGACAAGCCACCACCCAGAACAATCACTTCCGGGTCCATGATATTGATGACGCTCGCCAGGGCGCGAGCGAGGCGCTGGCAATAAACTTCCATGACCGCGCTGGCGGCGCCATCGCCGGCAGCGGCCAGTGCCCCTATCTCCTTTGCGGACTTGCTACCGCCAAATACCTCCCGGTATTCGAAGCACAGGCCGGCACCGTTCAACCAGGTTTCAATACAACCTCGCTGCCCGCAGTAACAGGCGGGGCCGGGCCATTCGTCAACGTGGGTCCAGGGCAGAGCATTATGGCCCCACTCCCCGGCTATACCGTTGGGGCCGGCATGCAGCTTGCCATCGATCACCAGACCTCCCCCGACACCGGTGCCCAGAATAACCCCGAACACCGTGGCATAGCCGTCACCGGCGCCGCCCCGGGCTTCCGACAGGGCAAAACAATCTGCGTCATTGGCCATCACCACCGGGCGGCCAGCCGCCGTCTCAAGATCCTGCTTCAGCGGCATCCCGTTGAGGCAGACAGAATTACAGTTTTTCATCAGGCCCGATTCAGGAGAGCGGTTGCCGGGCGTGCCGATCCCGACACCGAGTCGAATACCGGTTGCCTTTTCGGCGTCCTCAATCAGGGCCACAACGGCGTGGACGGTCTGCTCATAGTCATCCGTTGGAGTCGCCACTCGCCGGTACCAGCGAGGCGAGTCGCCGGTGCCCGGGACCATGGCCGAAATCTTGGTGCCACCCAGATCGACCCCCAGCACCCTGTCCATCATTTGCGTCATGGTCACATCCTATCAGAAGCCGTTATTCCCCACTCAGCCCTTGACCATCAGCGAAGCAGGCAGTAAAACTTGGAACCTGTGATCACCGGACAGCGTTCTGCTTTTGATCAATCTCGACAATTACTCCACGGAACACGGCTTTCGCATGCGCGGCGAAGAAATGACCCGCATCGAAACCTTTACCGATGCCGCCTTTGCCTTTGCCCTGACGCTGCTCGTGGTTTCCTACGACGGTATTCCCGGTTCCTACAATGAATTGATGGTGGCTCTCAAAGGCATCCCGGCATTCGCCGCCAGCTTCATGATCATGGTCATCTTCTGGCACGCCCACAGCGAATGGAGCCGCCACTACGGATTGCAGGACAAGGCCACGGTCGTCTACAGCTGCATGCTGGTATTTACGGTTCTGGTCTACGTCTACCCGCTGAAGCTGATTTTTGCGTCCCTGTTTTACTGGATCAGTGACGGCTGGTTTCCGCTGAATTTTTCCTATAACAGCGCCGAGTTCAACCAGTTATTCATCATCTACCATATCGGCCACTGCTGCATGAGCGGGAGTATACTGTTGCTTTACTATCATGCGTATCGGCAACGTGACGCCCTGCAACTCGACCCGCAGGAGACCTTTGATACACGCACCGGCATCCTGGCCTGGTGGATCGTCGCCGGGACCGGCCTGCTGGCTTTGGCCCTGGCGCTGACCCTGCCGCAGCAACTGGCCTACTGGACGCCCATGCTTTACTCCACCATCCCGATCGTGATGGGCTTCTATATGGGCCGGCGCCAGAAATGCCGCGACCAGCTACCTGAGCCGGCCGTAAACCCTGGAGACTGAATATGTGCCCTTCCCCTGATATCGAAGACAGCAAACGGGGCTATGTCATCCCCATCGGCGGTGCCGACAAGTACACGGACAACCAGCAGGTGCTGACCCGCCTGTGCGAGTTGTGCGGAGACCGTGAGGGGCGCATTGCAATCTTGATGGTCGCGGAGCATCAGTCGGAAATTGTCGAGCTGTACCAGTCTTCACTCAAGCGTTGCGGCGCGACCCGGGTCGACGGTTTCAGCATCGTCAACCGGGAAGAAGGCAATCAGGACGAGTTGCTGGAGTCCATCTCCGCCTACGACGGCATCATCATAACCGGGGGCAATCCTCTGATGGTTTCCACGACCCTCGGCGGCACCGCCATCGCCAAACTGATCCGGCGCATGAACGCCGACGGCGTACATATCGCCGGCACCGTCGGCGGTGCGGCCCTGATGAGCGAGCACATGATTGCGGCGGGAGAAGCCGGCGCCATTCCGCGCCAGAACGGCGTCACCCTGGCGCCCGGCCTGGGGCTCACCAACAATTACATCATCGACCACAATTTTCGTCAGCGCGATCGCCTGGGCCGGTTGCTGACGGCCCTGTCCTATAACCCCTTTGTCACCGGCATCGGTCTCGACGAAAATACGGCCGCCTTTATCGCCGACGATGGCGAAATGGAAGTCATCGGCAGCGGCGCGATCACCGTGATTGATCCGGGCAACCTGCAATATTCCTCCATGGGTTCCGCCTGCAGCGGCGATCCCATCAGCCTCTACGGTCTGCAACTGCATATTCTTACCCACGGCGCCCGTTACCACCCGATCACCGGTGCTGCGCTGAATGTCGGACGTTACATGTAGGTCCCGCCGGCGCCCTGGTTAGCCGCCCAATAAAAAACCCGCAAGCCGCGGGTTTTTTTGTACTTCTGCCTTGCCAGTGTCAACCGGCTGCGCGCGCTTCAATATAGGACAGCGCCTGATCGATGCGTTGCAGGCTGCGCGCCTTGCCGATCAGCTCCAGGGTGATGCCGAGATCCGGCGACTGCCCGGAGCCGGTAACGGCGACCCGCAGCGGCATGCCGACCTTGCCCATGCCGAGTTCCAGTTGTTCGGCGGTTGCTGCCACTTTTGCGTGCAGAGTTTCCGCATGCCAGTCCTCGATCGCCGCCAGATTTTCACGCACCTTTGCCAGGGGCTCCGCAGCGACGGGCCGGAGTTGTTTTTTGGCGGCTTTCTCATCGAAACTGTCGAAATCCTGATAAAAGTATCGCGCGCCTTCGGCGAGTTCTCTCAGGGTCTTGCAACGTTCGGCAAGGGCGCTGATCACCGGCTCGATATCCGGCCCGGTGGCTGTGTCTATCCCGGCTTTTTCGAGATGCCACTGCAGGTGATGAGCCACTTTGGCCGCTGGCAGGGTCTTGATGTAGTGATGGTTGAGCCACAACAGCTTGTCGGTATTGAAGGCCGAGGGCGCCCGGTTGACCTGTTGAAGATCAAACAGCTCGATCATCTCGTCACGGCTGAAGACTTCCTGATCGCCATGGGACCAGCCCAGACGCACCAGATAATTGAGCAATGCCTCGGGGAGATATCCGTCATCCCGGTACTGCATAACGCTGACCGCGCCGTGGCGCTTGGACAGGCGTTTGCCGTCATCGCCGAGGATCATGGGCACATGGGCAAAATGGGGTGGCTCCTTGCCGAGAGCCCGAAACAGGTTGATCTGTCGGGGCGTATTGTTGACATGATCGTCGCCGCGAATGACCTGGGTCACGCCCATGTCCATGTCATCGACCACCACGGTGAAATTATAGGTGGGCGTACCGTCGGTGCGGGCAATGATCAAGTCATCCAGTTCATCATTGCTGACCCGGATGCTGCCCTTGATCAGATCCCGGAACTCGACGGCGCCGCTTGTCGGATTGCGAAAGCGGACCACATGAGGCCTGGACGCATCTCCGTTCTCGAGTTCCCGGCAGTGGCCGTCATAGCGTGGCTTCTGCTTGTTCGCCATCTGCTGCTCGCGCAGGCCATCAAGACGCTCGCGGGTGCAATAGCAGCGATAGGCCTTGCCCTCGTCCAGTAATTGCCTGACAACTTCGCCATAGCGATCGAAGCGCCGGGTCTGGTAGAAGGGGCCTTCGTCATAATCCAGACCCAGCCAGCGCATACCGTCCATAATCGCCTGCACCGAGGCTTCGGTCGACCGCTCCCGGTCCGTGTCTTCGATGCGCAGGATGAACTTGCCGCCCCGGTTGCGGGCATGGAGCCAACTGTAGAGTGCGGTACGGGCGCCGCCGACGTGGAGATAGCCGGTCGGGCTGGGGGCGAATCGGGTTCTGACGGTCATGGTCGGGAAGTGTCCTCATTTAAAAGCGGCGCTATTGTAACAGCATGGCCGGGCCTTGAAAAAACAATGACGCCGTCATTTTTTTCAATTTTGACCTCGAAACAGTTGACCTCCCGTCATCACCTGCCTACAATTCGCGGCCTCTGGTGTGGGCGCTTAGCTCAGCTGGGAGAGCATCGCCCTTACAAGGCGAGGGTCGCAGGTTCAAGCCCTGCAGCGCCCACCAGATTTCTCTCTCCGTTTCGGTTCTCCGACTTCTCCTGTTTGCCCCCTGTTCCGCTCCGCCCGTGTCTGGCAGAATGGCCTCTTTGTCATTTCCGGCTTGCATCTGATGATCGATCTGAACCCGTTGCGGGAACTGCTGGGCAGTTCCGGTTTGCTCGAATCCGCAAGCGATATCGAAGCCTATGGACAGGACTGGACCCGCATCTGGGCCGTTGACGCCCTTGCCGTGGCGCTGCCCGGATCCACAGAGCAGGTCCAGACCATCGTGCGCTGGGCGCTGGCCAATCAGGTCGCGCTGGTCCCTTCAGGCGGCCGTACCGGACTCAGCGGCGGCGCGGTCGCCAGCCGCGGTGAACTGATCGTGGCGATGGATCGCATGACCAAACTCATCAGTATCGACCATAACGCCGCCACGCTATGCTGCGAGGCCGGTATGGTCACCGGACAGATTCAGAGTCTGGCCGCCGATCAGGGACTTTTCTATCCGGTTGATTTTGCTTCGGCCGACTCCAGTCAGATTGGCGGCAACGTCGCCACCAATGCCGGCGGCATCCAGGTTATCCGTTACGGCATGACCCGTGATCAGGTGCTCGGCCTCAAGGTAGTCACGGGTCAGGGTGACATTCTCGAACTCAACCAGGGCCTGATCAAGAACGCTACCGGTTACGACCTGCGGCATCTGTTTATCGGCAGCGAAGGCACCCTCGGCATTATTACCGAAGTCATGCTGCAATTGACGCGACCGAGGGCCGACCGGCAGGTGTTGCTGCTGGCCCTCAGTGGGCTCGATGCCCTGGCGCCGGTGCTGGCGGCCTTCCGTTCGGCCCTGACCCTGACGGCCTATGAATTTTTTACCG
>JASBTO010000067.1 GCA_030148365.1 Kangiellaceae bacterium | reverse complement strand
AGATCCTTCTCTACCCGTTGCAGCAGCTGGATACCCAGTTCCTGGTGGGCCATTTCCCGACCCCGGAAGCGTACTGTGATCTTTGCCTTGTCTCCATCTTCAAGGAAACGTATCAGGTTGCGTAGTTTTACCTGATAATCTCCAACGTCCGTCCCTGGGCGAAACTTTATTTCTTTAACCTGGGTCTGCTTTTGCTTCTTTTTCGCAGCGTTTCGCTGTTTCTTGAGCTCAAACAGATGTTTGCCGAAATCCATTATCCTGCAAACGGGAGGCTCCGCATCCGGCGATAACTCAACCAGGTCCATTTCTTCCTTCTTGGCGGCATCCAGCGCCTCTTCGAGACTGACAATGCCAACCTGGCTTCCATCTTTGGCAATCAGGCGTACCTGAGGTACCGTAATCTGGTCATTTATGCGGTTCTTGTGTCGCTGACCGCGAGAGCTATCGCGTTTAATGTTTCGTATCCTCCAATAAAACACGACCGTGCTTGCTGACCGCTTCGGCAAGCAACCCGGCAAAGGCATCAATGCCCATGGTTCCGAGGTCCTCACCGCCACGGGTGCGCACGGCCACGTGTCGATTTTCAACTTCGCGGTCACCCACTACCAGCAGGTAGGGAGTCCGCATCAATGTGTGCTCGCGAATTTTAAAGCCGATCTTCTCATTTCTCAAGTCAGATTTCACCCTGAAACCCTGATTTCTCAAGGTTTCCGTGACTTCCCGGGCAAATTCGGCCTGATTATCGGTAATATTGAGGACCACAGCCTGGGTCGGCGCCAGCCAGGGCGGGAACTTTCCGGCGTACTCTTCAATGAGGATCCCGATAAATCGCTCCAGGGATCCCAGGATGGCCCGGTGTAGCATGACGGGTGTCTTGCGGCTGCTGTCTTCGGCAACATACTCGGCGCCCAGGCGACCTGGGGTGCCGAAATCCACCTGCATGGTGCCACATTGCCAGTTACGGCCCAGACTGTCGGTCAGATTGAACTCGATCTTGGGTCCGTAGAATGCGCCCTCACCCGGCTGGATGTCATAGTCGATATCCAGATTCTTCAGGGCATCTGCGAGTGCCTGCTCTGCCTTGTCCCAAATCTCATCAGATCCCATGCGTTTTTCGGGCCGCGTGGACAGCTTGATAATGACCTCGTTAAAGCCGAAATCCGCGTAGATGTCATAGAGAAGTTCGATAAACCGTCGAACTTCATCCTGTACCTGATCTTCGGTACAGAATATGTGGGCATCATCCTGGACGAAATTGCGCACTCGCATCAGGCCGTGTAACGCTCCCGAGGGCTCGTTGCGATGACAGGAACCGAACTCAGCCATCCGCAGGGGCAGATCCCGGTAGCTCTTCAGGCCCTGCTTGAAAACTTCAACGTGGCAGGGACAGTTCATGGGCTTGATTGCATAGTCCCGGGACTCTGACTGGGTAGTAAACATCTCATCCTTGAACTTGTCCCAGTGACCGGATCTTTCCCACAAGCTCCGATCAACAATTTCAGGGGTTCTGACTTCCTGATAATCATGCTCCCGCAGGCGTTCGCGGATATATTGCTCGACGGCTTTGTAAATAGTCCAGCCATCGTTATGCCAGAACACCATCCCCGGAGCCTCTTCCTGGAAGTGGAACAGATCCAGTTGCTTGGCCAGCTTGCGGTGATCGCGCTTCTCGGCTTCTTCCAGGCGATGCAGATACCGCTTCAGATCTTTCTTGTCCGCCCAGGCGGTGCCATAGATCCGTTGCAGCATTTCATTGCGCGAGTCACCGCGCCAGTAAGCACCGGCGACTTTCATGAGCTTGAAAACCTTCAGTTTGCCGGTGCTTGGCACGTGAGGACCGCGGCACAGGTCGACAAAGTCGTCCTGCTCGTACAGGGATATCTGCTCGCCAGCCGGAATGTCGGCAATAATCTCCGCCTTGTAATCTTCACCCATGTCCTTGAAGAACCTGACAGCCTCGTCCCTGTCCATCTGCTTTCTGTAGACCGGGATGTCCCGGGCGGCCAGTTCCGACATACGTTTTTCGATGGCCTCGAGGTCTTCCGTCGAGAAGGGCTCGGAAGCGGAAAAGTCGTAGTAGAAACCATTGTCGATAACCGGACCGATAGTCACCTGAACATCCGGAAACAGCTGTTTCACCGCATGGGCGAGCAAATGCGCCGAGGAGTGGCGAATAATGTCGAGGCCCTCTTCGTCCCGTCCGGTAATGATCGCCAGTTCCGCGTCCTGCTCCATGACATGACTGGCATCAACGAGTTGACCATTAACCTTGCCGGCCAGGGAGGCTTTGGCAAGGCCAGGGCCGATGGACTCGGCGACTTGATATACGGATACCGGCGCATCAAATTCGCGCTGGCTACCGTCTGGAAGAGTAATTACAGGCATAACGAGACTCTATTATCCGGTTCAGTTCCATCCCGCCCTGCATTCAGACGGGTCCGGCAGCACCCACTGCCGGCAAAAATAGCCGCATATCATAAATGATTTGCCGATAAATAACCGCATAAAGTTGAGGTCACAGGATACCGGGCCCCGGTTAGCAAGACGGATGCGGACCGGTCATTCAAAACTCGGGGGAAAATACAGGAAATCACCGGGGGAATCCCGCTACCAACAGGCTGGCACCCATTGGGAGCTGCAGACTAGCTGGCTTCGCTATCTTTCTTCTGGATAACATACCGACAACGGCGATCGCCTTCGAGAATGTGTTCGACTCTTTCCACCTCAGCGTCCTCCCCGAACAAGGTCCGCAGCAAGTCCAGTTCTGACTGGCAGTAAACCGGCGCTTCCCTGGCCGCATCCAGAATGGGACAGTGGTTTTCAGTCAGTTCGAAATGTCCATTAACCGCATTGCATTCGGCCATATACCCGTCTTCCGTACGCAGTTCTGCAAGCTTTTCCACAGCCTCACCCAGATTTTTCTCTCCATCCAGCTGCTCGCGGTACTTGTCAAACAATCTCCGGTTATGGCGCAAGGCCAGTCGCTGGACCCCTTCCTCCCCGAACATCTCATTGATGCCCTGCAGCAGTTCCACGGAAAGCTGTGTATGAGTATTGGGGAAGCGGCTCCAGGCCTTGGTGGTCAGTTGCCAGATTTCCGCAGGCCGGCCCTTGGCGCCCCGGAGCGTCTCTGACTGGACCAAACGGGCCTGATGGAGAATGGACAAATGCTGGCGTATACCCATATGGGTTATGCCAATCTCGGTGGCCATGTCCTTGACCATCAAGGGACCCCGCATCTTCAGCAAATACAGGATTTTGTCCTGGGTGGCTCTTTGTTGTCTCATGATCAGTTTCCTTTCTGTCCTGAGTGCAGACGATGACCAGGCATCCTACCGGTCCTGCAAAAGTTCAATCTTGTAGCCATCCGGATCCTCCACAAATGCCAGCACGCTGGAACCGTGTTTCATGGGGCCGGGTTCCCGCGTAACCTTGCCACCGGCGCTGCGTATTTGCTCACAGGCCTTGTAGACATCATCGACGGCAATCGCCAAATGTCCAAAAGCGTCACCGAGTTCATAACTGCTGACATCCCAGTTGTGGGTCAACTCAATGACACTGCTTTCGGACTCGTTTCCATATCCGACAAAGGCAAGCGTAAACCGGCCCTCGGGATAATCCGAGCGGCGCAGCAGACGCATGCCCAGTACTTCTGTATAGAACGCTATGGATGAGTCCAGGTCACCGACCCGAATCATGGTATGTAGCAGACGCATTAGTGTTTCAGGACCCTATCAAGCTGATTTTTAAGGCAGTCATATCCTGCCATAGCTATGCCAATCATAGTAAAGCTTTTTGTATAAAAAGCCTACTTCCACATATTCCTGACCGGCAACTCTCACGCACCCGGCCCAAGTTGCGTATAATGACCGCCAATTCTTATCAGCATCAACCTATTCATGGAAACACTCAAGCTGACCCGTCCCGACGACTGGCATATTCACCTGCGTGCCGGCAAGTCTCTCGATCGGACCGTTGCCGACGCCGCGCGGCAATTTGCCCGCACCATTGTCATGCCCAATCTGGTTCCGCCAGTGACTACCGCCGACATGGCATCAGCTTACCGGCAAGCTATCCTCGCAAAAGTGCCAGCGGGCAGTGTCTATCAGCCCTTGATGACCCTGTACCTCACGGATCAGACCACTGCCGGGATCATCCAGGAAGCCCATGAGTCAGGCGTGGCTGTTGCGGCCAAGCTCTATCCGGCCGGCGCCACCACCAATTCCGACTCAGGCGTCACGGATATCGAAAACATCCATGACGCGCTGGCCGCCATGGAGGATGCCGGTATGCCTCTGCTGGTCCATGGAGAAGTGACCGATGCTGACATCGACGTTTTCGACAGGGAAAAGACCTTTATCGACAGGGTTCTGGCGCCCCTGGTCGAAAGGTATCCGGCACTGAAAGTCGTGTTTGAGCACATTACCACCAAAGATGCGGTCGACTTTGTAGCGCGACAGGGAAGCAAAATCGCCGCCACCATTACTGCCCACCATTTGTTGCTGAACCGCAATGACATGCTCGTAGGTGGTATCCGTCCACACTACTACTGCCTGCCGGTGCTCAAGCGGAATATCCACCAACAGGCCCTGATTGAAGCCGCTACATCCGCTAGCCCAAAGTTCTTTCTGGGCACGGACAGCGCCCCGCACAGCCAGGCCCGAAAGGAAAATGCCTGTGGTTGCGCCGGCGTCTATACCGCCTTCTCGGCCATAGAATTGTATGCGGAGGTTTTTGAGCGGGCGGGTCGCCTCGGGAATCTGGAAGCCTTTGCCAGTTTCCACGGTCCGGATTTTTACGGTCTGGCCCGCAATACCGACCAGATTACACTCGAAAAATCCTCCTGGCAGATCCCGGACAGCCTGGAATTCGACGGCGGCGCAGTCATCCCCTTCCTGGCCGGTCAACGGATTGGCTGGCGGCTCGCCCGGTGACGTCGCCCAAACTGGTTAAAGAGCGATTTCGCGGGTTTCTGCCTGTTGTTGTTGATGTCGAGACCGGCGGTTTCGATGCCGGCAAGGACGCACTCCTCGAACTGGCCGCCGTAACCTTGCAACTCGATGCAGAGACCGGCCTGCTGGCGCCCAAGGATTGCTATCACTTCCATATCGAACCCTTTGCCGGCGCCAATATCGAGCCGGCGGCCCTGGAGTTCACCGGCATCGACCCGGACCATCCGTTTCGCTTTGCCGTCGAGGAAAAGGACGCGCTCGCCGATTTGTTCCAGAAACTACGGGCCGAGCAAAAGGCCGCAGAATGCCAGCGCAGCGTCCTTGTCGGACATAACGCCTGGTTCGATCTCGCATTTCTGAACGCTGCGGTGCAGCGCGCCGGGATCAAGCGCAATCCTTTTCACCCTTTTACTTCCTTCGACACTGCGACCCTGGCGGGTCTGGCCTATGGACAGACCGTGCTCGCCAAGGCCTGCCAGGTGGCCGGGATTGAATTTGATACGAATGAAGCCCACAGCGCACGCTACGACACGGAAAGAACCGCCGAACTGTTCTGCCGTATTGTCAACGAATGGCAGGGCCTGGGCGGCTGGCCACGCCCCGCTTCTGGCCGATAAACCGGTTCTCGCCGCGCCGGGACTTAATATTCAGGTCATAAAAAAAGGCTGCCGAAGCAGCCTTTATCCGTACAGCAGTTCCACCTTTACAGGTTGACCGCTTCCTTGGACAGGTATTCCGCAACGCCGTCCGGCGTCGCGACCATACCTTTCTGGCCCTTGTTCCAACCCGCCGGGCAGACTTCACCGTGAACTTCGTGGAATTCCAGTGCATCGACCATGCGCAGCATTTCATCAACATTTCGACCCAGGGGCAGATCATTGATGACTTGATGCCGCACCATGCCTTCCTTGTCAATCAGGAAGGACCCACGGAAGGCAACGCCGGCTTCGGGATGCTCAACATCATAGGCCTGGCAGATTTCGTGCTTGACGTCGGCGACGAGAGGATAACCCACCTGGCCAATACCGCCGTCATTGATAGCCGTATTCCGCCATGCGTTATGGGAAAAGTGGCTGTCGATGGAAACACCGATAACTTCCACGCCACGCTGCTTGAACTCTTCCAGACGTTTGTCGAAGGCGATCAACTCGGACGGGCAAACGAAAGTGAAGTCCAGCGGATAGAAAAAGATAACCGCCATTTTCCCGTCGATAGCCTGCTTGAGGTTGAAATCCTCAACAATTTCACCGTTACCCAATACTGCCGCAGCCGTAAAATCAGGCGCCGGACGTCCTACGAGTACACCCATGTAAACCTCCAATGAATTGTGAAAAAATAATCTGTACGAAACAGCAAGCCGCGCATTATACGCAAACAGGCCTGTCTGCCCAACCCCCTGTCCAGAGTCCCGGCACCTCACCCGATAAGGAGCGAATGAGACTCAAACACACTTGACAATGATTATCATTTAGCGAAAAATAGACGCCATTAACCAGAACGATTATCAATTCGGGAGCAGGACAATGTACGTGTGCCTTTGCCGCGGCATCACCGACCACCAAATCCGAGACGCCGCTTGTGCCGGCGCCTGCTCCATGCGCTGCCTGAACAAGAGCCTTGGTGTCGCCACCCAGTGCGGCAAATGTGCCCGCCAGGCCAAGCAAATCCTCAAAGACAGCCAAATGCCGAATTGCGAAAACCGGGCTGCCTGACGGATCCCTGATCCTGAAAACCTTCCCCAAATCGTAATACAACTAATTATCATTTAGTTTTCAATAAGTTAATTACCTCCCCTTCTTGCGAACGCCGCTCCCGGCGAAGTACAATCAGCAGTTAACACCAATCAACAACAATGGAGTTCGCAATGAAAGGCGACGCCAAAGTTATTTCCTTGTTAAACAAGGCACTGGGCAATGAATTGATTGCCATCAATCAGTATTTTCTGCACGCCCGCATGTACAAGGACTGGGGTCTAAAGGAACTCGCCGAAAAGGAATACGAAGAGTCGATAGACGAAATGAAGCATGCCGATGAGCTGATCGAGCGCATCCTGTTCCTCGAAGGGCTGCCCAACCTGCAGGACCTCGGCAAGTTGCGCGTCGGCGAGAACACCAAGGAGATGCTGGAATGTGATCTGGCCCTGGAAATGGACGCCATTCCCGATCTCAAGGAAGGCATCGCCCACTGTGAGTCGATCAAGGACTATGTCAGCCGGGACCTGCTTCAGGACATTCTCGAGAGTGAAGAAGAGCATGTTGACTGGTTGGAGACCCAACTCGATCTGATCGAGCGAGTGGGCCTGAAGAATTACCTGCAGGCGCAAATGTCCTGACTTTTTGTGCTTATCCAAAAACCCGGCCTCGAGCCGGGTTTTTTCGGCCATTCAGAATTTAACATAACAAGCCACAAAAAAAGGATGAGTTCCCTCATCCTTTTTTCTTACCGATAGTGAAAAGCTGGTTGATTCAGGCCGTTTCGGTTCCGGCGGCCTGATCCAGCAAAGACTTGAGTTCGCCTTGTTGATACATTTCCAGCACGATATCACAGCCGCCGATCAACTCACCCTTCACCCAGAGTTGGGGGAAAGTCGGCCATTCGGCGTATTTCGGCAGTTCGGCGCGGATATCCGGGTTTTGCAGAATATCCACGTAGGCAAACTCCTGACCACAGGCCATCAGGGCCTGAACCGCCTGGGCGGAAAAGCCGCACATAGGTAATTTGGGAGAACCTTTCATGTATAAGAGAATGGTGTTGTCAGAAATTTGCTGCTTGATCTGCGCGACTGTGTCCATGGATTTCCTCTGCTGTGGGTAAAGCGGCGGGCTGCTGCCCGCTGAATCCTCCTATTATACCGGATACTCCGCAACCGGATTCAAGGCCTGATCAGCATTCACGGAAAATATGCTTCCGCAATCGTCTCAACTCTGCCTTGAGCTTTTCTCCGGCTGCTGCCTCATACCCCTCCCGGAGTCGGAGCCGGAGTTGACCGGTTCTGGCCTTGAGCTTGCCGCAAATATCGGCGCGGCCTGAAGGTTTCGCAGAACTCCTGCTGCGCTTGCGGGGGGCGGGCCGAGCCGGTTTGAAACGGGGTACCGGGGCGACCCGGACGGTGCCGGCTTCAGACAAACTGCCGGACTCATAGTTGCCCTCTGTGGGCGGCAAGTCACTGTAATGCAAGACGCCATTGCTGTCGCGCCAGCGATAGAACTCGGCAGCAGGCAGAGCAGCCGCGTAACCAACGACTGTGCAAATCAGAATGTGGGCGGTCAGACGCAGACCCGGTTTTGTTCCTGGCATGGAAACAGGCTAGCCCGGGACAAAGTTTGACTACCATGGCCGGTTACTGAAACTGACGTCAGTGAAGATCCTTAATCGGGAGGGCTTATTCCTGATCGTACTCTTCGAGCTCCACGGGTTCCTGCTCTTCCTCCACCGGCTCCTGGTAGGATCGGACCTTGCGAGGGATTTCTTCCGTCACCGTGGCTCCAGTAGTCCGGCTTTCCAACTCCGGCGGCGTCCCGTACTCTTCGCTCGTGATAATATCCACCGCATCCGGTTTGGCCGGCGTTCCGGATGTGCCCGGATCTCTTTGCCGATCCTGAACGATACAGCCTGATATAAGCAGGACCAGGATTGGCAAGGGCATTGTTTTAAGTATGCTCATTGGGGATTGCCTAGTTCATGGAGCGGCGTGGATTCCGGGTAGTCTTCTGTATGATGGACCGGTTATGTTCTTTGTCCATATCCCGGGATTTGGGCTTGCCGGTTTCCGAAGTCATTTTGACCTGAATCGGCTCACCCTCCAAGGGCTTCTGGGTAGCGCATGCAGGCAAGATCAAAAAGGTGCTGGCTAAAAACAGTAATCTCAATTTCATATATTGTTCCGTTTGGTTTATTATCAATATACTCCCGATGAGCAACAGTCTGGCAAATTTTCCCCTCCATGAAAGTGAATTATTCACAAGTCGCGGGAAAGCGCCAAACGGGGGCCGGCTCCGGTTTTTCCGAACACTATCAGGCCCCGCTCGGGGGCGCCAGGTAGCGCAGGTTCAACTCGCCTCCGGGTGGTGCTTCCAACCCACAGGTTATCCACATCTTTTCCTCCGGTATATCCTCTTGCAATCAGGCCCAAAACACACTATCTTGAGTTCTGAAAGACATCAGACACCAGATATGGTGTTTTAAGAGTCTAATCTAACCCGTTGAAAACTATAATGACCGGGGTTCCGGTCTGGTGCATTTACCGTTGCAAAGGAATGCGCCTGACCCCCGGTTAATAAAAATCAAGGCGTAACCCGGAGGATCCATGGAGAGCCAAGTGACCAGCCCTACAACCAACCCGACAGGCAACGAAGTGCCGGAACAGACCCAAAGCCCTGCTGAAATCGCGGCAACCGCGCCCGGTACGATTAAAGTTATTCGCCGTAACGGCAAGGTCACCCCCTATGACGACAGCAAAATTGAAGTCGCCATGACCAAGGCATTCCTGGCCGTTGAAGGGGGCACCGCAGCCGCCTCCAGCCGGGTCCATGAAACCGTGCGTCTGCTGACCGAACAAATCAGCGAGACTTTCCAACGCCGGATGCCAAGTGGCGGCACCATCCATATCGAAGACATTCAGGATCAGGTCGAGTTGGCTCTGATGCGCTCCGGCGAACAGCGGGTCGCCCGCTCCTACGTCCTGTACCGGGAAGAGCGGTCCCGGGCCCGGTCGGAAAAAGCCGCCGCATCCCTGAGTGCGGTCGTTGCCGATACCCAAATCCAGATCAAGCTTGATGACGGCAATGAAGCACCGCTCAACATGCAGCGCCTGCAGACCGTCGTCATGGAAGCCTGCGAAGGCCTTGAAGATGTCGATCACGAAGTCATCCTCAAAGATACGGTCCGAAACCTTTACGACGGCGTGTCCCTGACCGACGTCAATACCGCGCTGGTCATGACGGCCCGCACCATGATCGAAAAAGAGCCCAACTATACTTACGTCACCGCCCGGCTGTTGCTGGACCAGGTGCGGGCCGACGGCCTGAAGTTTCTGGGTATCGCCGAGGCGGCCACCCTGCATGAAATGGAAAACCTATATGCCCGGGCACTGCCGGCCTACATCAACAAGGGGGTAGAACTCGAACTCCTGTCTCCGGACTTGCTGAAATATGACATGGAGAAAATGGGTCGCGCCCTGAAAGGCGAGCGGGACAAACTGTTCACCTATCTCGGCATCCAGACCCTGTTTGACCGCTACTTCATTCACAAGGATGAAGTGCGCTTCGAGTTGCCGCAAATCTTCTTCATGCGTGTCGCCATGGGTCTGGCCATCAATGAAGCGGATCGGGAAGCCCGGGCTATCGAGTTCTACGATGTCCTGTCCAGCTTCAAATACATGAGCTCGACGCCGACCCTGTTCAACTCCGGTACCCTGCGGCCGCAACTTTCCAGCTGCTACCTGACCAATGTGCCGGACGATCTCGACGGGATCTACAGCGCCATCAAGGACAATGCCCTGCTCTCCAAATTTGCCGGCGGCCTCGGCAATGACTGGACGCCGGTGCGTGGTCTTGGCGCCTATATCAAGGGCACCAACGGCAAGTCCCAGGGTGTTGTGCCATTTCTGAAAGTTGCCAGCGACACCGCCGTCGCGGTCAATCAGGGCGGCAAGCGCAAGGGTGCCGTCTGTGCCTACCTGGAAACCTGGCACATCGATATCGAGGAATTCCTCGAGCTGCGCAAGAATACCGGTGACGATCGCCGCCGTACCCACGACATGAACAGCGCCAACTGGGTCCCTGATCTGTTCCTCAAGCGGGTTACCGACGGCCTTGACTGGACCCTGTTCAGCCCTAATGAAGTGCCCGATCTCCACGATCTCTACGGCACCGAGTTCGAGGAGCGTTACGAGTATTACGAGGAAATGGCCAAGTACGGCAAAATCAAGGTCTACAAGACCGTGGCCGCCAAGGATCTCTGGCGCAAAATGCTGTCAATGCTGTTTGAAACCGGCCATCCCTGGGTAACTTTCAAGGATGTCTGCAACCTGCGCTCTCCGCAGCAGCATGCGGGCGTCGTGCACTCCTCCAACCTGTGCACCGAGATCACCCTGAACACCAAAGCAGGCGAAGAGATTGCGGTCTGTAACCTCGGCTCCATCAATCTCGTCAAGCATACCGAGCAGGGCAAGCTGGATATGGAAATGCTCGAGGGCACCGTGAAAACCGCGGTGCGCATGCTCGACAATGTCATTGACATCAATTTCTACCCGGTAGAAACCGCCCGCAATTCCAACATGAAGCATCGCCCTGTCGGACTCGGCCTGATGGGCTTCCAGGACGCACTGTTCCTGCAGAATATTCCCTACAGCTCCGATGCGGCAGTCGAATTCGCGGACCGCTCCATGGAAGCCATTTCCTACTTCGCCATCCAGGCGTCGTCGGAACTGGCGGAAGAGCGCGGCGCCTACTCCAGTTTCGACGGTTCACTGTGGAGCCAGGGGATCCTGCCCATTGATTCCATCGCCAGGGTTATTGAAAACCGGGGCGAAAAGTACATCGAACAGGACACCTCGCAGACTCTCGACTGGGATTCCCTGCGTGACAGGGTCAAGACCGCCGGCATGCGCAATTCCAATGTCATGGCGATCGCGCCCACCGCGACGATTTCCAATATCTGCGGCGTCTCTCAATCCATTGAGCCGACGTACCAGAATCTGTACGTGAAATCCAATCTTTCCGGTGAATTCACGGTGGTTAATCCCTACATGGTCCAGGAGCTGAAACGCCGGGATCTGTGGGATTCGGTGATGGTCAATGATCTCAAGTACTACGACGGCAGCCTGCAGAAGATCGACCGGCTCCCGGATGATCTCAAGCAGTTGTTCGCGACGGCCTTTGAAGTCGAGCCGCGCTGGCTGGTTGATGCCGCCAGCCGACGCCAGAAGTGGATCGATCAGGCCCAGTCCCTGAATCTCTACATCAATCAGCCGTCCGGCAAGACGCTGGATATGGTCTACCGCATGGCCTGGGTCCGCGGGCTCAAGACCACCTACTACCTGCGCTCTCTGGCGGCGACCAACACGGAAAAGTCCACGATCAGTGACGGTGCGCTTAATGCCGTGTCCTCCGCAGCACCGGCGCCTGCGCCGGTCGGCTCTGCAGCGCCCCAGGCCTGCGCCCTGGACGATCCGGATTGTGAGGCTTGTCAGTAAAACCAGAAGAGAAGAAGCGGGCTACGACCCGCTTCGCAATGATACCAGGGGCGCAAGCCCCGCAAATTTGCAAAAGTGAATGACAGAGGCAAAGACAATGTTTAACTGGGATGAATTCAATAAGGAAGAGCCGACAGAGGCCAAAGCCCGCCCCCAACCGGCACCGGTTGAGAAAGCCGACGCGCCTCAGGCCGAGGAAAGCAAGGCCGAGTACCAGTCTGCGGCCAGTGACAATATCGCCAAAGCCAAGGCGTCTCTGGAATCCCTTGACGTCGCCCCGGGTCTTGAAGAACTGGAAATGGGCGCGGAGCGGGTCGAGGTGGACGACAAGGCGATGATTAATTGCCGGGCCGATCTCAACCAGCTGGTGCCCTTCAAATATGACTGGGCCTGGCAGAAGTATCTGGACGGCTGCGCCAATCACTGGATGCCCCAGGAAGTGAACATGACCAAGGATGTCGCGACCTGGAAAGACCCCAATGGCCTGACCGACGACGAGCGTCTGATCGTCGAACGCAGCCTGGGCTATTTCTCCACCGCGGACTCGCTGGTCGCCAACAACCTGGTGCTGGCTATCTACCGGTTAATCACCAACCCCGAGTGCCGGCAGTACATTCTGCGCCAGGCATTCGAAGAAGCCATTCACACGCACGCCTACCAGTACTGCATCGAGTCCCTCGGCATGAATGAAGGCGCGGTCTTCAACATGTACCGGGAAGTGCCTTCCGTCGCCGCCAAGGCGGCCTGGGGCCTCAAGCATACCCAGGATATCTCCAACCCGGCGTTCAAGACCGGTACGACAGAGAATGATCAGAAGCTGCTTCGCAACCTGATCGGGTTTTATGCCTGTATTGAAGGTATTTTCTTCTACTGCGGCTTTACCCAGATCCTGTCCATGGGTCGCCGCAACAAGATGACCGGTGTTGCCGAGCAATTCCAGTACATCTTGCGGGATGAGTCCATGCACCTGAATTTCGGGATCGACGTGATCAACCAGATCAAGCTGGAGAACCCCCAGCTGTGGACGGAAGAGTTCCAGCAGGAAGTCATCCAGATGATTCTGGAAGCAACGGAACTCGAGATTGCCTATGCCCGGGACACCATGCCCCGAGGTGTACTCGGCATGAACGCGAAAATGATGGAAGAATACCTCCACTTTATCGCCAACCGCCGTTTCGCCCAACTGGGCCTGCCGGAGCAATTTCCGAAAGCCGGTAACCCCTTCCCCTGGATGAGCGAAATCATGGATCTCAAGAAAGAGAAAAACTTCTTTGAGACCCGTGTCATTGAGTATCAGACTGGCGGAGCACTGAGCTGGGACTGAAGTTGCCAAGGCACACACAGGCCCTGGTCTGACAAAAAAACCGGACCCTCTCGGGTCCGGTTTTTTTTACACCGGTGTAAAAACCTCATTGGGGCTTGCGGCTTACTGGCTGCTCAGTTCCCGGGCCGGCCCTCTGCACTGACGGTGCTGACCGCCCAATCCATCAGCAGGTGGCCTCCGTTTTTGCCGAACGCTGAAGGCTGTGTATCCCCCCCTGCCCCCTCCCGGCCATTAAATCCCGTATCAGAGGGCATGGGCCGCAGGTAGAGCAAATGGAACTGAGAAACCGCCCCTTCTGTCTCGAAGTTCAGGGTTTCCCCTGCCGCCAGCACATGGTCTACGCCATCCGGTGTTTGCACCCGCACTATAAGGCCTTTGTCAGACTTCTTTTCAGGTGCAACGCTCGCCGTTTGTAAGCCTGGCGCAATACGCTGGCCGGCCAATGAATTCCGGCCGACAAGAAAGCGGACCCTGCCATCCCTGTCGCTGATACGGAGACGTTGCTCAGGGCCATAGGGGTGAAAACGGGTACTGACCGTCAACTCGCAGGGCGCGCAAGGGGGTAGTCCCAGATACCAGGGGGATACGCGGGTATCCCCCAGCACCAGCACCGAATCAGCCAGGACCGGAATGACCGACGCCTGGCTCTTTGCCGACTCGATAGTCAGGGGAAAGGGTTTCACCGCAGACTCGCCAGCACAGCTCACGAGAGCCGCACTGAACAGTATTGCCAAAACTGACGCCTTCATTGAGGCGCCGAGGTGATCTTCTTCAACGCTTCGAAGAACTCAGCGGAAGGTGCCATTTCTTCGCTGACCGGCTGGCGATCATCACGCACCGGATCCTGCTGGAACGGGTTATCGTAAGTCGTTTCGGATGACTTGCGGACACCTTCATTGGCGCCATTCCAGAAGCGGGCGAAAAAGATCTCGATATTGGCCCAGTCATCATAATCCTCGAGGATGTCAAGCGGGCGACCGTTCCGATTCGCGTCGGCGGTAACCGGCAGACTGTCTATGCTGCCATTGCAATTCCAATCGACAGATCCGGAACCCAAGCGCCCCAGACCGTCCGCCTCCATCAGCGAATTTTCATCAAGGGCAGCGCTGCTGCCGCTGGAAAAATCAATCACGAAATTGTGATAATCACCAGTAGCCGCATTTACCATGGACTGCGGCGAGCACCATCGGTTCAGGTACCGGTCGCCTTCGTTCGTGCCGATGGTCGGCAGGCCTTCCAGCTGGTAAAGGTAATTCATGACGCTTAAGTAATTTGGCTTGAAATGGGCATTTTCAAACCCGCCGTGATAAAGGCCCAGGTTATGTCCAAACTCGTGCATCACGGTCCCCGCCTGATAATTGATCAACAGGTTGAGATTCGTCTCGTCGGCGCTGTTAAGGTCCCAGGCCCCGAGAGTGATCACCGAATCGTTACCATTGATTTCCGCGTAGCCCGAAGAGCCGGCACTGCCATCGTCCTGCTGGGTGTAGGCGAACAGCATATAGTTGAAGATTTGCCGCCGGCTATTATCGAAATGATGTTCCTTATAGTCGAACAGATTCGCCGACGCGGGACCCCATTCGCGAATGGTGATGCCCGGGGCAAAAGGCACGATCTCGCCGCCGCCCAAATCCATTTTCGCCGGATTAAGACCTTCGGCGCCATCAAAGAGATCGCCAACGTCGAAATGCAAGGCTATGCCCTGGGCCGCAAAGGCATCGACAACCTTTTGCAACGCTTCTTCGCGGGGGATCACGCCCTCGTCGTCCGAGTCCATGTAATCGACTTCGATAAAGATGTCCCGGGTACCAACCCGTGCGCCCCAGTCATACAGCGGCATGCCGGCATAGCTGCCGCCTTCTGTCTCGGCGCAATCGGGGATGCCGTCGAGATCCGTATCGTCGTCACAGTCCAGATCATTGACCAGGCCCGGTGTAGAAAAAGCCATCAGTTTCCAGTCGGATTTGCTATTGGTATCGATATGATCGGCAGAGCGGACGATGGCATGACCATATTCATCCGGCGCCGAAGGCATCGCCGGTGCCGTCTCGCCTTCCCAGGCGTCCGCGGTTACGGGAATCTCCAGGGAACCTCCGAAAACAACGAAGTCCTCAGTCTTGCCATTTTCAAGCTTGATCAGTTCGATAAAACCGGTATCGGACCAATAGGGATGGAGACTACCCTCCTGGAGATAAACCCTGAGCTCGTTATCAACCCGGGGATACCAGTTGTCCTGGGCGGAAACGATCATAAAGGTGCCGGGGTGAATGACATGGTCGGGCAGGGCGAACTCTACGTTCTCGACCAAAGCCCAGACACTGCGATTCTGGGCATCGGAACGCAACTTATAATCTGCAAGGTTTAAAGCTTGCGATGTATTGTTATAGATTTCAAACCAGGCTTGAGAATCACCCCAGTAATTCGAGCCGACTTCGGTGATCAGCAGTCCGGCCTGGGTAGTAAATTCCGAGCTGGCTGCCAATTCAAGCGGCAGGCCGGCAATATTTTTCAAGGCGGTGGTTACACGAAGCTGATAGACACTGCTGGAGTCAAGTCCGGCGGCGGGCAAAAAGGAAACTTCCCGACTGTCTTCCGACAGCACAGGGTCCTGCAATGCCAGACAGCTGGTGAAATTGTCAGCGGACAGCTGAATGTCTCCGCCGCAGGCGCCAGCGGACTTGTTGAAGTCCAGCGCCCCGAAATCCATCGCATCATCAAACCGGATCGACACCGTCGGGTCCAGTGCAACATTGCGGGCATTGTTGCCGGGAAGCATGCTTTGCACGACCGGCTTGCTGGCATCGCCGAGGGCCAGGCTCACCGTCGCGGTGGCCAGGTGCTCACCGTCGTTGACGGATACACTGAAACTGTCGAGGCCCAGTTTGGTGCCCGCCGGCGTGTAAACAAATTCCCCGGTATCAGGGTCAAGGGTCACGGTGCCTCGGGCGGGCTCTTCCGTCAGTGCATACTCCAGTTCAGCAGAATCGACGTCGGAAGCCGCCAGTCTGGCTGAATGAGGCTTGTCGTACTGGATATCCAGAGACACATCTTCCACGATCGGTGCGTCATTGACCGCAACCACGACAATCGAAAATGGCGTGAGGGATGCTTGCTGGCCATCGCTGCTGGCGCTGATGACGATGTTTTCAGTAGTACCCACGTGCGGATCGTCCGGTGTACCGGTCAGAGTGCCGTCAATGGCTGAAAATTCTGCCCATTCGGGCTTGTTGCTGATTGAAAACTCGACACGACCATCGCCACTGCCGGAAACTACCGGAGTAAAGGTATAAGTCGCCTCTTCATTGACGGAGGCAGCCGGTTTGCCGGATATGCCCAGCGAAACTTCATCATCATTACTGGAGCCGTTCTTGCAAGCGGAAAGCAGCAGAAGAGCGGCCACGGACAAGCCGTAGACGGTATTTTTACGCACGTGAAATCCCCTTCAAAAGATATTCTGTAGTGTTTTTGTTCAAGCGCTCTTTTATTTTTGAGCTGGCGGGATATTAGCAGAATGAGAATTGCGTCACAAATTTACCATTTGGGCGCTTGGTCAGATGTTTGGTCTGCACAAATTCCGGCTTTCAGCCGCGACCGTCTATCGCGGCTGCCGCTGGCGCCATTCGGGCTCTGTCTGCTTTTCGATCAAAGCTGTCAGCAGGGCTACCAGATTGGCATTGCAGATATCGCTGTGGCCATCCATGATGTCGCTCGATGTCTGCGCAATCAGAAGTGAACCAAACAACTTGTCGCCGGAAGAGTCGAAACAGAATCGTGCGCCGACCAATTCGCCATCCTGACAATCACCGCTAATGGCAGGCGCAGCCCCCAGAGAAAACCACTTCAATTGGCCAGAGACTGGTTGGTCACAGATATCGGCAAGTTCTTTATCTGGCGGCAAAGCATGGACATAATGGGTGTTGAAAGGCTGATAATGGCCGATCCCGTGGGTATTGGCCGAGCGCTGGTTGTTGCGGTGGCCCTCCAACCAGGTTGAAAATCCCCTGCCAACCGGAAAAAAAATACCCATTGGCCAGTCGGATTCGGAAGCCAGGATTACCAGCCGCGCGCTTTGCACGCCAGACTCGCCCCCCTCTTGCCGGAAAATTCTCCGCAGATTCGCAAATTGCTGGGCTTCAATGGCGGGGTTCAACAGGACAATCTGATCGCCAAATCCGGCCTCCGGCCCGGATTCAAAATGGTGCTGGACCATGATGTTTGCCAGGGCGCTATACAGCAACGCGCCCCCGAAACTGTGCCCCATCAACAGTAATTGGGACTCCCCGGAGCCGGGCGCTGTTTCCGGCTCGGCAACATTGCGTGACTTGACCAGCCTTTCCAGCGGCAGCAGCAATTCCAGGGCGCCGCGTTTCCCAATTTTTTCTGCCGCCTTCTTGCGGCCCCAGAAACTGAGATATTTCAGGCCCGGTATTGGCAATGAGTTGCCACGCCAACCCAGGTAGACGCCCACAACCTGACGGGGAGTGCTGTCGATTCTCGCCGGACCCGGCTTGCGGCTGTCACTTGCATACACGCCTTCCTGTTTCTGCAGGTATGCCAGGAGCTGGTTGAATATCAACAGGTTGGTATCCCGGGTGCCGGCATCATGAAACCAACCATGGGCAAACACGACTACAAGCAGTGGCCGCTCACCTGTGGCCTCCCGGATCCGGGGTACCAAAGAATTTACCTGTTGCGGCGACCAGGGTTCGCCCTGATCGTCAAACTCGGCAATACCGAGCAGATAACCGGAACCGGGTCCCCGGAGCAAGTCGTGATCGCCACAATTACTCAGAGAGGCGTCGAGTTGGCAGGGTGAGCCAGCTTCGGTCCGATACTGGGTAAGACACCCGGGCAGTAAAAGGCACATCAGAACCAGAAATCCCTGGCAGTAGCGGGTCATTGCCGATCCGTGTCTGACTGTCACCATGTAAATGGCCTGCCGCTGCTGATCCGGAACCAACCGGAAACCTTGAATAAAACCCAATATAGCATGCCAATTCCGGCGGGCAACCTGGCCACGCCACAACCGGGATTCAGCCAAACAACCTTAATCGCCGCACTTTCCGGGAGGCAAGAAAAAAGGGCCCGAAGGCCCCCGAATTTTACAACGTCTATTTTTATTGTTTCGCAAGAAGCTCCGCAATGTCGCAGAACTCTTCTTTGACCCGCTCAACATTCAGCGCGGCTTCACCATAGGCTTTGTGGGCCATGGTCACCGTAACGGTATTCATTTTGGAGTGATTGCTGAGATCGAGATCCAGCCGTGTAGGCTTTTTCTCGTGCTCGTCTTTTTCCGCGGAGATAACGCCGCGCTCCTTGTTGGTCAACCCGATTTTCCAGCCGTTGTCGGACACATATGTCAGCATGTCCTGGTAAGCCTTGTTTCGGTCCACATCCTGAATGAGCATATTGGTCCGGAAAGTTCGCCCCCGGGTAGAAGAACCCCGATAACTG
>JASBTO010000064.1 GCA_030148365.1 Kangiellaceae bacterium | reverse complement strand
CTAGGGTTTATCCAGCAGTTCGAGCGCTGCGCTGGTCATCGCTTCGACGCCGGTTGTTATGGTCGGCTCCGGCAAGGGTGCGAAGAAGGGGGAATGCAGGGTCGGCAATTTGCCGCCGGCCGCCTTGACCTTTTTATACTGCGCCGGATCCACCGCGCCGAGCCAGAAGATGGCGCTCGGAATTTTCGGCTCCACCTTGCCATACCGGCCAAAGTCCTCGCCGCCCATGACCCGGTCCCGCTGGATGACATTATCGCTGCCCAGCGCCGCACGCCAGGTCTTGACCAGGCGCGCATCCAGTTCCGGGTCATTCCAGGTGGCGGGGGTATATTCGTTTTTCTGCTCGAACAGGGGCAGCCGATCCTCGGGCATGCCGGCGGCGAGGGCCAGATTGCGGATCATGCGCTTGATGCTGTCCATGGTCTGGTGGCGGACTTCATCGGTATAGGAGCGCAGGGTCAACTGCAGCTTGACCTGGTCGGGGATAATGTTGTGTTTGGTGCCGCCGTGAATGGAACCAACGGTCACTACGGCCGGTTCCAGGGGCGAGATTTCCCGGCTGACAATGGTCTGCAGGGACTGGATAATATCGGCGGCGAGCAACACCGGATCTTTGGCATTGTGGGGATAGGCGCCGTGGCCGCCGACGCCGTAGACAGTGATGTCCACCGAATCGACATTGGCGAGGGCAAATCCGGGAACGTGGCCGATGGTACCGGCCGCCATGTCAGCGTTGACGTGCAGGGCCAGATTGAAGTCCGGGCGCGGGAATTTTTCGAACAAGCCATCTTCCAGCATGGCGATGGCGCCGCCACTGCGCTCTTCCGCGGGCTGGCCGATCAGCACCAGGGTGCCCCGCCATTGGTCCTTGCTGGCGGCGAGTTCGCGCGCGGCACCGACCAATACGGTCATGTGGATATCGTGACCGCAGGCATGCATGGTCGGCACCAGATTGCCGTCTTCATCCTTGACGGTGACCTCGCTTGCGTAGTCAAGGCCGGTCTGCTCCAGAACCGGCAGACCATCCATGTCGGCCCGCAACATAACGGTCGGACCGTCGCCATTTTCCATGACCCCGACCACGCCGTGGCCACCCACTTTTTCAGTCACCTCGTAACCGGCGTCCCGCAACTCGCCCGCGATCCTGGCACTGGTTTTTTCTTCCTGGAACGACAACTCCGGATTCTGGTGCAAGTGTTTGTAGAATTTGATCAGGGAGGGGGATTGGTCGACGGCGAGGACAGGGGTTGCGAGAGTGCTCAGGATGAGCAGGAGCAGACGGGTTTTCATGGCGCATTCCAGCAGCTAAGTTGATGATTAACCTTGCCTTGCTTCGGGAATTTATGCAAGGTGGTGACCAATCATCTGTGCTGCTCCGGAAGCTGCCACCGCCATGAACAATCCCGCGGCCATCACCCGCGCCGAGCGTCACCTTGCCAGCGTCGAACCGGTCATGTCGACAGCCATCCGCAGGTTCGGTCCCTGCTCTCTGACACCGTGGCGAAACCAGCCCTTCAATGTGCTGGCCCGTTCAATCATCTCCCAACAATTATCCGGAAAGGCGGCGCAAACGATCACCGGCCGGGTGCTGAAACTGACCGGAGCGCGCAGCCTGTTGAAAGCGGAGAATGTATTGGCCAGCGCGCCTGATGCGCTCCGGGCCTGCGGGCTTTCCGGCGCCAAGACCCGATATCTGCTCGGCCTTGCCGCTGCCTGCCAAAGTGGTGAGCTGGACTTTGCCCGGCTACGCCGACTGGACGATGACGAGGCGCTGGCCGATCTGGTCAGGTTGCCCGGCGTTGGCGTCTGGACGGCGCAGATGTTCCTGATGTTTGCACTCGCCCGGCCGGACATTCTGGCGACCGGCGACGTCGGTCTGCAACGGGGCATGCAACTGGCCTTCGGGCTGGCAAGCCGGCCCGACCCGGAACGCATGACGGCAATCTCTGCCAACTGGCAACCCTGGCGCTCGGTCGCCAGCTGGTATTTGTGGCAAATCAGCGATGAGGACAACCCGGGTCGCAAGGTGACCGTATGAATGTCGAGACCAGGAGCGGTAGCCGGTGCTGAATTATCTGTGGTTGGGCTTTTTCGTGGCGGCGTTTATAGCGGGCCTTGGTCAATGGCTGCTCGGCGGCGATCGGGAAATCTTTACCCGGCTGATGCAGGCCACTTTCGATATGGGCCGGCTCAGTGTTGAAATAGCCCTGGGCCTTGTCGGCGTGCTCTGCTTCTGGTTGGGCTTGCTGCGCATTGCCGAGCGCAGCGGTCTGGCGCAGGCGCTGGCCCGGCTCTTGGCGCCACTGTTCCGGCGTCTGATGCCCGGCGTACCGGCCGGAGATCCGGCCCTCGCCAGTATCACCATGAATCTGGCCGCCAACATGATGGGCCTGGACAATGCGGCGACGCCGATGGGGATCCGGGCCATGGAGCAGCTGCAGAAACTCAATCCCCTGAAAGATACGGCCTCCAACGCCCAGATCCTGTTCCTGGTCCTCAACACTTCTGCGGTCACCCTGTTCCCGGTCACCATATTGCTGTACCGGGCCCAGCAAGGGGCGGCGGATCCGGCCGCGGTTTTCATCCCCATATTACTGGCGACCAGCGCCTCGACTTTGGTCGGGTTGCTTTCGGTCGCACTGGTCCAGCGGATCCGCCTCCGGGATCCGGTGATCCTGGCCTATTTCGGCGGCTTCGGTTTGCTGCTCGCGGGGCTCATGGCCTGGCTGTCGGGGTTGCCGGCGGACCAGATGGCCGAGATCAGCGGATTGCTCGGCAACTTCATCCTGTTTACCGCGATCATTGCCATCCTGGTGGTGGCGGCCTGGCGCCGGGTCCCTGTCTATGAGGCGTTCGTCGATGGCGCCAAAGAGGGCTTCGCCGTGGCGGTGCGGATTATTCCCTATCTGGTTGCGATGCTGGTCGCTATCGGCGTGCTGAGAGCGTCAGGCTTGCTGGATGCCGTGACCGGGGCCATCGCTGCCGTCGTGCACGCCCTGGGGCTCGACAGCGGCTTTGTCGAGGCCCTGCCGACGGCCCTGATGAAGCCATTCTCCGGCAGCGGCGCCCGGGCGATGATGCTGGAAACCATGCAGGCCCATGGTGTCGACTCCTTCCCCGCCACCCTGGCCGCCATTGTCCAGGGCAGCACCGAGACCACCTTTTACGTGTTGGCGGTCTATTTTGGCGCCGTGGGAATCCGCAAGGTCCGCCATGCGCTCGCCTGTGGACTGTTGGCGGATCTGGCCGGCATCGTGGCCGCCATTCTGGTCGCTTACTGGTTTTTCGGCTGAGCCGGAATTGGCCGGACGCCCATTAGAACCGACGCTGCAATTAAGTAGTTACTTACCGGTTAGCCCGTGACATGCCGGAGGGCGGCGAAATGGGCCGGGATCTGGTGAAGTTTTGACCATTTTCGGCCCAAAAATCCAAAGGAAATCCACAAGCGGAATTAAATCCTTGATTTGCAACGGCTGCAGCGGGATTGACTAGCGGCGGAACCGCGGTAAGCCTAGGCTTACAATGCTAAACTTTTGATATGTATAGAATAAAAATTCAACTGCCTAAAAATTGAACAATCTGTAAGGAGAGGCCCAGTTTCCGGCGCTCCTGTCTTTTTTCTGCAACATTTCCCCAAAGTTATCCACAGATTTTGTGAGCAAGTTGTGACAGTTTCATGACGCTCTCAGGATGGCGGCATTTTGGTAGCGCTGGCCACCGTGTAGGCGGGGCCCTGTTTGTGCTTTTTGTAGTTGCCGAAGACTTCCTTGAAGTTGCGCTGCATGAATTTCCGCAAGCCGGTAATGGTGACCACGACAAATTGGCCACCGGGTTTGAGGTGATGGAGGGCATCGTAGAGGAACAGGGACAGCAATTCGTTACCGACCTTGGCCGGGATATTGGAGACGATGAGATCGAACTTCTGGTCCTGAAGGGCGCTGAAGCCGTTACTGAGCTCTGCGCGGGCGTTGTTGGCGTGGTTCAGGGCAATATTGGCAGGGGCATAGTCGATGGCCACGTAATCCTTGTCGAGCAGGAGGGTCTGGCCTTTCGGCGCCATGCGCGCAAGCGTGATGCCTAGGACGCCGTAGCCGCAGCCGAGATCCAGGCAGTCGGCATCCGGCGCCACCTCCACATGGTCCAGCAGCATGCGCGAGCCGTCATCGACCGCGCGGGGTGAAAATACGCCCCAGGTGGCCCGGAATCGCAAATCATGGCCGCGCAGGCGGGTATCAAATTGCAGATCCTCGCGCAGCTTTTCAGTGGCGGGGTGGTTCGAAGGCATGCAGGCTGTCCGGTGTCGGGCGTCAGGGGGCCAAGCTTACCTGTCCGGCCCTGAAGGTGCCAGTGCTCGCGGCTGTGGCGACTTTTTCACAGGCAAAAAAAAGGATGGCGAGGTGCCATCCTGAAGTTGGGGAGTATGGATTGGAAGGAGTCGGGCTACCCGATAAAGGGGTCGCCTTGTCCTTGTTTGCCTCATACGGCGGCAAACCCGGTTTACCTGCAGGCCATAGGCCCTGAACAGGTGAATCTGGCGTCATACCGGAGCGGGACCGCGGGCCTGCCTGCCAGGGTTGCGCAGGTTGCTCCAGTACGCTTGCTTGTTTCTATAGCAGGTCCCGTGCCAAAAATCGCAAGTTATTGAATTTCATATTCAAAAAAAATCGTGCGCTCCCAAGGCGGAAGATCGGCCGGATTTTCCGGAGGCGCCCGTCAGTATTTTGTCGCCTTATCCCGACGCTTAGCCGAATGCACCAAGTGTCCGCAGCCGGGCCCGGATTCAAGGCACCGACGAGGGTAAATGGCGTGGGTTGGCAAGGGCAGGCGATGC
>JASBTO010000044.1 GCA_030148365.1 Kangiellaceae bacterium | reverse complement strand
GCGACTTTGTGGCCGGCGAGAAAACTGCCGGGTACCCAGGTAAGTCGGGCCTGTGGATTGAGCGTTGCCTGACAGGCCGTGAGTAACTCGGCCATGGTGTGATCACCAGCCCGGCTCTGGGCATTGAAAGTGCCCAGCACTTTGTGTTCCAGGCAATGGATCATCCACTCGCCCAGATCCCGAACGTCAATAAATTGGATGAAGTCATCACCGGCGCCGGGTGCCAGGACTTCGCCGCCTCTTTTAATCCGTGCGGGCCAATAAGTAAACCGGTCGGTATGGTCGCCGGGTCCGACAATCAGGCCCGGGCGGATAATGGTGTTGCGATCGGGCATCTTTTGCCGCGTCGCCGCTTCGCAACGGGCTTTGAGCGGACCGTAACTGGTGCCGGTAATTTCTTCCGTATCCGGGCCTTCCAGGGTGGCGACCGGGGCTGACTCGTCCATCCCCGGCTCGGCAAAATTGCGGTAAACGGAAATAGTCGAGATGAGCATGTAATGGTCGATATGCTCAGCCAGCGCCGCCAGGGCAGAGTTGACCGAGCGGGGGAAGAAACTGGAAGTGTCGATGACGGCATCCCAGTGTCTGCCGCGGAGCTTGTCGATGTCGCCGGTATTCCGATCGCCCTGGATGGTCTCCAGCTGGGTAAATAAGTCAGGATTGGTTTTGCCGCGATTGAACAGGGTCACTTCATGGCCCCGGGCCAGCGCGGTCCTGACCGTATGGGGGCCGAGAAATCCGGTACCGCCGAGAAACAGGATTTTCAGCGGCTTGCGGGCTTGCGTTGACGGCCCGGCCAACAGGCCCGGTGCCATTGACAGGGTTGTCGCCCCGAGGCCGGCCAATGCCAGGGCTTTGAGGATTTCACGTCGCTGGGTCATGGGTCAGGGTCTCCTTGGGTTGTTTTGCCGCCGCATCGAGCCGCGCCTGTCGATTGCCCAGATACCAGGACAAGGCCGCCCACAGCAGGGCGACGGGCGCGACCAGAGCGGCGATGCTGGCGACGCCGAGGGCGAAGCTCTGCAACACCTTGAAAATCATTGCGCCAAGGGCATCACCGCCCCGGTACACGAAGGTATCAAGGAAGCTCTTGGCCTTGTACTTCTGCTCCGCCGCCAGCACCGTAAACAGGGTTTCCCGGGCGGGCCGGAACAGGGCGTAGTTGCTTGCCCGGCGGATGATCTGGAATACCATCAGTACCGCCAGAACCGGATACAGGCTCAGCACCCAGAAGCCGGCCAGGGTCAGCAGCGGCATGGCCACCAGCACCCACTTGACGCCGAACCGGCTGATGATGCGGCCCGACAGGAACAGTTGCGCCAGCAGGGTCAGGGCATTGACCCAAACGTCAATGGTGGCAAAAATTTCGGTGCGCTGAACCCGTCCGCTGACTTCGTTGCTGATAATGGTGGCCTGCTCGAAATACAGGAAGGTGGAGGTCAGGCTGTAGCAGAAGAGGTAACCGGCGATCGCCAGCAGATAGGGGGAGCGCAGGGTATCCCGGATGCCGCTGAGCCAGTCGGAGGGATCCGTTGTGAGTGCGGTGCCGCGGGTTGTTGCCACCGTGGCGGGCGAGTCAGTGGAGTCGGCCCGGAAGCCGGAATCCAGGCGATAGAATACCTGCACGGCAATCTCGAGTAGGACTACCGAAACCAGCAACAAATTTATACGCCCGAGCACGCCGGCCAGTTGCTGGGTGAGTGCCGAGCCCACGAGGGCGCCGACGGTCCCGCCGATCGCTATCAGGGCAAACAGCCGCTTGCTTTGCCCGAGTTTGAAACCGTCGGCCATCAGGCCCCAGAACAGCGACAGGATGAACAGGTTAAAGACGCTGATCCAGATATAGAAGGCCCGGCCGGCGATGATGTCGTATTCCGGCAGCAGCTTGAAGACCGCGAAAAATACCAGCAGGTTGAGCGCGAAAAACCGGTAGGCGACCGGAAGGAATTTGCGCCTTTCAAACCGGGACGCAATCAGACCGAACAGGGGAGTGGCGGCGAGCATGGCTGTCATGGTGCCGAGAAACAGCCAGGGCAGATTGTCAACGCCGCCGGCCACACCCATTTCCTCGCGCAGCGGCCTGAGCACGTAGTAGGCGCATAACAGCAGGAAAAAGTAGATGGCCGACAAGGTCACCAGCTTCACTTCGTCCTGTCTGATATTAAAGAGTCCGGTTATTCGCATTCTTGTCGGTGTGCGCCCCGGTACAAGACAAATTTGCAGGCGGTAGCGCTGGATGTGTCGATGCCTCAAAGTAGCAAAGCCGTGGACCCGGTGCCAGTTGCCCGGTGTAAAGGAATGTTGCGCATCGGGTTCTCGGGCAGGCTGTCAATGAACGGCCCGATTGTGAGACTATGCGGGAACTATTGACGCCAGCAGGTTCACAAGTCCGATGAAATTTTCAGTCATGATATTGGCAGGAGTGTTGTGGGTTACCACCGGTTGCACGCGCCAGCCCGCCGATCACTTTTTTTCGTCCCTTCGGGCCCACTGCGGTGAAAGCTACACGGGCAAGACGGTTTTTCCGGAGTCTCCGGATCACCCCTTCGCCGGCAAGGAACTTGTCATGGAAATTGCCGATTGCTCGGACTCAGAGGTCCGCATCCCGTTCCGGGTGGGTGCCGATACCTCCAGAACCTGGATTCTGCGCAAGACCGATGCAGGACTGGAGTTGAAGCCCGATCACCGGCATCCCGCTGGTACGCCGGACGACTTGACCATGTCTGGCGGCTCGGCGACCTCGCCCG
>JASBTO010000041.1 GCA_030148365.1 Kangiellaceae bacterium | reverse complement strand
GGGTCAGGTTCATGCCCCCGACAGCCGTGGCGACTACCTGCTGCACATCGGCAATATTGAGGCCATACCGCGCGGCCTTGCCCCGTTGTATATCCACTTTTATGTAACGCCCTCCGGCGACGCGTTCGGAATATACAGAGGCAGTACCGGGAATACTGGCGAGGATGGTTTCCAGCTGCTGTCCTATGGCCTGGATTTGCGACAGGTCGGGTCCGGCAATCTTTATACCAACCGGTGTCTTGATGCCGGTGGCCAGCATGTCGATGCGGGTTTTGATCGGCATCACCCAGGCATTGGTAACGCCCGGCAAGCTGACCAGATCGTTCAGTTCCTTTATCAGGCTTTCAGTGTTGACGCCCTCTCGCCATTGGTCTTGTGGCTTGAGCTGAATAAAGGTTTCAATCATGGTGAGGGGCGCCGGATCGGTGGCGCTTTCCGCCCGCCCGACTTTCCCGAACACCGTCTTGACCTCGGGAATGGTCCGGATCAGTTTGTCAGTCTGTTGAAGAAGTTCTCTCGCCTTGCCGATGGAAATGCCCGGGTAGGTAGTGGGCATGTACATCAGGTCGCCTTCATCCAGCGGCGGAATAAATTCACTGCCAATTTTCAGTGTTGGCCAGAGCCCGATACCCAATACCAGCAGCGCCGCCGCCAGGGTACTTTTCGGGTAGTCGAGAAGGGTTTTCAGAACAGGCCGATAGACTGCTGTCAGGCCCCGGTTTACCGGGTTTTTGTGCTCGGGCAAAACCTTGCCGCGGATGAAGTAACCCATGAGTACCGGCACCAGTGTGATCGCGAGCGCCGCGGCGGCGGCCATGGCGTAGGTCTTGGTAAAGGCCAGCGGGGCAAACATCCGCCCTTCCTGCGCTTCGAGAGTGAATACGGGGACAAAACTGACGGTAATAATGAGCAGGCTGAAAAACAGCGCAGGGCCCACCTCGCTCGCGGATTCGGCAACGATTCGCCAGCGATTATCCCGGGTGAGTTCGGTTCGCTCCATGTGTTTGTGCATGTTTTCAATCATCACTATGGCGCCATCAATCATGGCTCCGATGGCAATGGCAATGCCTCCGAGGGACATGATGTTGGCGTTCAGACCCTGAGCCTTCATGACGATAAACGCGACCAGTATGCCAATCGGCAAACTGATTATGGCCACCAGTGATGACCGGACATGGAAGAGAAACAGCAGACAGACCAGGGCGACGACCGCGAACTCTTCCAGCAACTTGTGCCACAGGTTTTGGACGGCCCGTTCGATCAATCCGCTCCGATCGTAAACCGTCACTACTTCGACACCCTCGGGCAACCCCTGTTTGAGTTGTTCCAGTTTGGCTTTCACGCCGTCGATGGTCTTCTGTGCATTTTCGCCGAAGCGCATGACGACAATGCCGCCGACCACTTCACCTTCGCCATTGAGCTCGGCGATGCCGCGGCGCATTTGCGGCCCGATCCCGACTTCAGCGACATCCTTGAGTAACAGAGGTGTACCTTTCTGGTCGACCCCCAAAGGTACATTTCCCAAATCCTCGGCATTCTGGAGGTAGCCCGTGGCCCTTACCATATACTCAGCTTCGGCCATTTCCACGACGGAAGCGCCAATCTCCTGGTTGGCACGCTGGATCGCGGTCTGGATATGGGAAAGCGGAATATCAAAAGCTCTCAGCTTGTCCGGGTTTACCGAAACCTGGTACTGGCGGACCATCCCGCCCAACGCGGCCACTTCCGCGACCCCCGCAACCGTCTGGAGCTCGTACTTGAGAAACCAGTCCTGCAGGCTGCGCAGTTCGCTGATATCCCGCTTGCCGGTTCTGTCGACAAGCGCGTACAGATAGACCCAGCCGACGCCAGTGGCGTCTGGTCCCAGCCGGGACTTGGCATTTTCCGGCAGGGTTGGAGCGACCTGGCTGAGGTATTCGAGGACCCGGCTGCGCGCCCAGTAAAGGTCCGTACTCTCGTCGAAGATGACGTAAACATAGGAGTCACCAAAAAACGAATAGCCCCTCACCGTGACCGCACCCGGTACCGACAGCATGGCGGTGGTCAGCGGATAGGTAACCTGATCTTCCACGACCTGGGGCGCCTGGCCCGGGTAGCTGGTCTTGATGATCACCTGGACATCGGAGAGGTCGGGGATAGCGTCCACCGGTGTGTTTTTTAGTGAAAACAGGCCGGTAACGACGAGGAT
>JASBTO010000040.1 GCA_030148365.1 Kangiellaceae bacterium | reverse complement strand
CTCCTCTGATTCGTAACGGTAGGTCTTGGCGGTAATTTCCATCGACAGAGACTCCTCGTCACCTTCCAGGTTATTACGTTTGGCGCTCGGTCTGATCGTGAAGTCATGAAGTGTCACGATGCGTGGCAGTTTTGCCACCCGGCTGACGAAATCCCCAATCTGGTGATAGCTGCCGATAGCAACGATCTTGATGGGCTTTTCAATGTAGAAATCAATCTTTTTCTCCGGCAGGAACTTCTGCTCGGTGATTTCAATTCCGGCGCCGGACCCGGCATAGGAAACTTCATCCATCAGGCCGGCAATCTCGGTTTCTTTCGGCAATTGCTGCAACAGGGTCTTGAAGGTTTCCTGCATGCGCGCCATCTGATCCCGGTAGGCCTGCAGATTGGCTGCCTTCTTTTGCTTGGTCTCAAATTCCGACTTGAGCGTAATTTCTTTTTTCTCGGTGACTTCCAGCTGTGCCAGCTGATCGCCTGTATCGAGATAATAGCCCAGTCCGATAACGCCGATGACTACGAACATCAACAACAGGGTTTTGGCAAGCCATGGCCAGGACCCGATGTTGTCGATATCCAGGTCCTTGAGGTCGTCCAAATCGATATTCATTATTTCGCGCCCCCGTTGTTCTGCTCGAGCTCTTCTTCACTGGGTGCGGCCTGTTCCAGATCCAGCACAAATGCGCGGGTCGGAATGCCTTTCCCCTTGGCGGCAACGACTTCCTTCAGATCCTTGTATTTCATCCAGTCGGAAGCGTCGATTTTACGCAGGAATTCAGACACCCGCGGGTTGGATTCTGCCTGCCCCCTGAAGGACAGCTGCTTGCCTCTGCGCTCCCAGGACATCAGATGGACGCCCTCGGGTACAGTGCGGACCAACTCGTCAAACAGGTGTACCACTTCAGGCCGACTCTTTTGCAGCTTCTGGATAATATCCATACGGCTGATGAGTTCCTGACGTTGCTTGTCCAGTTCCTTGATTTCGCGGATCTCCTTGTCGAGCTGGGTAATCTGCTCCTCGAGAAACTGGTTGCGTCGATTCTGGGAATTGATCTGGCTGGCCAGTGCCGTATGCACCAGAAATACCACCAGGGCTGCGACCATGGCGGTGGCGCCGAGGATCAGCAGGAATTCGCGTTTTTTCTCCTGACGTCTTTCTTCACGCCAGGGCAACAGGTTAATAGTAGCCATCAGTCGAAACTCCTTAATGCCAGACCACAGGCAATCATCATCGCCGGCGCGTCTGCACTCAGTGCCTGGGCATTGACATTGGACGCCACCGCCATGTTGGCAAAGGGATTGGCAATCCGGGTCGCGGTGCGCAATTGCTCTTCAATCAAGGTGTCAAGATTGGGGATAGAGGCGCAACCACCGGCCAGGATGATTTCATCGACCTGGTTGAATTCACTCGCGGAGAAGAAGAACTGCAACGCGCGGCCGACCTGTTGGGTAATGGCCTCGGTAAAGGGCGTCAACACTTCCATGTCATAGTCATCCGGCAAGCTGCCCTGTTTCTTGGCAAAGCCGGCTTCCTGATAACTCAGACCATAACGCTGCTGGATCTCTTCGGTCAGCTGGTTGCCGCCGAACAGCTGTTCACGATTGTAGATAACATTACCGTGGCGCAGCACATTGAGGCTGGTCATGGTGGCGCCGATATCGACGATGGCCACCACCGCATCGTCCGGAATGTGGTCGCTGCCCACGCGAGTTAACTGGTAGGCCCGCTCCACCGCATAGGCTTCGATGTCGATTACCTTGGCGGTCAGACCCGCAATTTCCAGCGCCTCGACCCGGGACTCGACATTGGCTGAGCGGGATGCCGCCAGCAATACGTCGATTTGCTCCGGAGAAACCTTGGAGGCGCCGAGACTCTGAAAATCCAGCGCCACTTCGTCGAGCGGATAAGGAATGTACTGATCCGCTTCAACGGCAATCTGGTTTTCCATCTCATCGTCCGAGAGATCTGCGCCCATCTGGATGGTACGGGTAATGACGGCAGAGCCGGCGACGGCGGCCGCCGCGTGTTTGAGACTGACGTTGGCCCGGGTCACTGCCCGCTTGAGGGCCAGACCGACGGCTTCTGTGTCGCGAATGTCGCGCTCTACCACGGACCCCTGGGGTAAAGGTTCAACTGCGTATCGCTCGACCCGGTATCGGTTACCGCTTTTGCCAAGCTGCAAGACTTTACAGGCGGTCGAACTGATGTCGACGCCCACCATGGGTGTGCTCTTTGACTTGAAGATCCCCCGAAACATTGATACTTCGCCTCGTATTTTTAGTGGAATTACCCGTCTCCGGGTGCAATCTTGTTGTTTTTCTGCGGTTTTTTTGTCAAGAATTCAATAATTACCTGAACAATCCGCTATAACATACTAATATTCGCATGTTTTTACAAAAATATTCGGTGCCAGCCGGGATTAACGATATACTGTCCCCCAACTCGATACACATTTATACAGAATATTCCCGCTTTGTCCATGAGTCTGTTGTCAACCCTTGCCCGAAAAGCCTTGTATATTGTGACCCTGCTCACAATTGCCGGGGTAATGGGCTTTTTAGCCCTTTATCTGTACGTCGGCCCCCAGTTGCCCGATGTTGAATCCCTGAGAGAAATCCAGTTACAGACGCCCATGCGGATCTATTCCGCGGACGGCAAGCTGATCAACGAGTTCGGCGACGTGCACCGAATCCCGGTCACGCTCGATGAAGTCCCGAAGGATTTCATCAATGCCCTGATAGCCACTGAAGACCAGCGCTTCTATGAGCACTCCGGGGTCGATTTCAAAGGCGTTATGCGCGCGGCACTGAATCTGCTGACCACCGGTCGCAAGAGCCAGGGCGCCAGTACCATCACCATGCTGGTGGCACGCAACGTCTTCCTGTCCCGGGAAAAAACCTTTACCCGCAAAATCGTGGAAATGTTTCTCGCCTGGAAAATCGAGAATGAACTGAGCAAGGACGAGATCCTGGAGCTCTTTATCAACAAGGCCCACTTCAGCCACCGGGCCTACGGCCTTGGCGCGGCCGCCCAGGTCTACTATGGCACCACCCTGGACCAGCTCACCCTGGCGCAACTGGCGACCCTGGCGGGGATCCCCAAGGGTGAATCAAAATTCAATCCCATTTCCTACCCGTCCAATGCCCTGCGCCGCCGCAACCATGTGCTCGGCCGCATGCTCACCGAAGGCTATATCGACCGCCCCACCTTCGAAGTGGCGGTCGAGGCACCGATCACGGCCATCAAGCACGGTACTGATATCGAGGTCATGGCCCCGTATCTCGCAGAGATGGTTCGGCTGAACATGATTGCCCGTTTCGGCAAGGACGTCGCCTACAACAGCGGCCTGCGGGTGGTCACCACCGTTGATTCCAGACTGCAGACTGCCGCCAACCTCGCTCTGCGGGAAGGCCTGATGGAATATGATCGCCGACACGGCTATCGCGGCCCGGAGCAAAATATCGAGGACTTCGCCGACCGCCCGGCGGAGGAAATCAACGAACTTCTCGAAGCTATTCCTGACATTGGCGATCTGACCAGCGCACTGGTCATTGCAGTCGCGGACCAGTCCGCGACCATCCACCTGCAAAACGGTTCGGAAGCGGAACTCGGTTGGGACGGGATCCGCTGGGCCGGCAAGTTCCTGTCCGACAACCGCATCGGCAATGCGCCGAAAACAGCCGGTGAAGTCCTGCAACCGGGCGATGTGATCCGGGTGATGCAGGGCGCCGAAGGCGAGTGGCGACTGTCCCAGGTCCCCGAAGCCGTGGCCGGCCTCGTGGCGCTCAAACCCGACAATGGCGCCATCGTGTCCCTGGTCGGCGGCTTCGACTACAACCACTCGAAGTACAATCTGGTCACTCAGGCCCGCCGTCAGCCCGGCTCCAATATCAAGCCGTTTATCTACTCGGCAGCGCTGGAAAAAGGCTATACCGCCGCCAGCGTGGTCAACGACGCGCCCTTCGTGCAGGTTAACGAGGCCATCGACGAGATCTGGCGTCCCAAAAACGACAGCGGCAAATACAAGGGCCCGACCCGCTTGCGCGTGGCCCTTCGTAACTCGACCAACTCCATTTCGGTACGCCTCGTTCAGGCCATCACGCCCCGCTTTACCCGGGATTACCTGACCCGCTTCGGCTTTTCCAAAGCCCACATGGACGCGGTCCCCTCCCTCGCCCTCGGGACTTCCGGTTTCACCCCGCTGGAAGTCGCCCTGGCCTATGCCATCCTCGCGAACGGCGGCTATCAGGTGAAGCCCTGGTACATTGACCGGGTGGAAACCGCGGAAGGCGACGTACTCTTTGAAGCCGAGCCGGTACAGGTCTGCGAGGCCTGTGAAAACTATTTACTGGCCCGGGAAATCCTGGCAGAAAACGACTTGTCCCTGCGCGATGAAGCGATCGATCCGGCACAGGCGATCCGCAATTGTCCGGAAATGCCGGTCCCGGAAGAGAAGGTGGCACAACGGGTCATTGAAGAGCGCAATGCCTATATCATCTCTGACATGCTCGCCGACGTCATTCACAAGGGCACCGCGACCGGTACCCTGGCGAGAGCCAAAAGCCCGTTACTGGCCCGTCAGGATCTTGCCGGCAAGACCGGGACCACCAACGAAGCGAAGGATGCCTGGTTCTCCGGCTATAACAGTGATTTTGTCGCCACCACCTGGGTCGGGTTTTCCGACCACCGCCGCAGCCTCGGCAGCCGCGAATATGGCGGCAAGGCCTCACTGCCTATCTGGATGCGCTTTATGGAAGTGGCTTTGGACGGCAAACCGGAACACAAGATGCCGCTGCCGCCGGGCATCGTCTCCACGCGCATCGACCCCCGTAGCGGAAAATTGGCGCCTCCGGGCATGGAAGGCGCGGAGTTCGAGGTATTCCGCTCCGATTACCTGCCACGGGATTTCGCCGATCCGGATCCTCTCGACATCTTCAATACCGCCGGCCAGGAGCGGGAGGCGGAAGAGCCCCTGTTCTGACCGAGCCGGTCCTTCAGTTGCCGGAAAAGCAGCCCTGAAGTAAGGTTGAACAAGCACTGGCCCGGGGGCGTCCTCCCCGGCGAACTGCGGAGGCCTCGGCAAGAATGGAGTCTACAGGGCTGGATCTGAATACGGTCAGCATAACCCTGCTACTGCTCGGCGTAGTCGCACTCGCCGTGTTTATATACCTGGCCAGACGCCGGGCGTTGCCCGCAACAGAAATCTGGCTCATCGGCATCCTGGTCCTGCTGTCTTTCTATCTGGCGCCCCGACTGATCATGGTCATGACCAGCGGACGGGGTGACCCTTCGGAAACGCTCCCGTGGACCATTCTGTTGTCGCTGGCGGTCGCATTTGGCTGGCTGTTCTGGCGCACCCGTCCGAGCTCTGGACGGCCGCCGCAACGAAAAGCCCGTAGCCCGCAAACACAGGAAGGGCCACCCCGCCCGGAACCCACTCAAACTGGAACCCCGCCTTCGGTAAAAACCGTTTTTATCTGCTACCGCCGGAACGACAGCGCCGACGTCACGGGCAGGCTGTATGACCGGCTGCTCAAGGAGTTCGGCCGCAAGTACGTCTACAAGGACGTCGACACCATTCCGATCGGCGTCGATTTTCGCGAGCACATCAATGCGCTGATCACCCGTTGCGATGTGCTGCTGGCAATCATTGGACGCCACTGGCTGGAGTCGGCGGGCGCAGACAATCGCCGACGCCTGGATGACGCACAAGACCCGGTACGGATTGAAATCGCGACGGCGTTACGACGTGGTATTCCGGTAGTGCCTGTGCTGGTCGGCGGCAGCAGTATTCCCGATGCCGATGCCCTGCCGGAAGACATCGCCGGACTCGCCTTCCGGAACGGCACCCAGGTGCGCCCGGATCCGGATTTCCACCGGGATATGGACCGCCTGATTACCGGCATCAAGGGCGAAAACCACCCAGAGCGCTAGGGCGCAAGGCATCGGCTTTACTGGCGGTCAGCCTGAAACACCGCTCGCCGTCCCTGTAATTCTGCATAGCCGGCAGGAGCCGACCTGCCCTATACTGGCTCTGAAATTTCACCTGAATTGCCATGCGGGTTGCAGGCATCCCGCTCAAGGACGCAGCATGAAATTCCTGTCCCGACGCACGCTTTTTGTCGTGATTGCCATCGTCGCCGTGCTGGTGGCAATCCGGGCCGTGCTGCCTTACGCCATCAAGACCTGGGCCAACAAGAAACTTGACGAAGCGCCCCAGTATCGCGGCCATATCACCGACGTCGACCTGCATCTGTATCGGGGCGCCTACCGGATCGAGGGAGTCACAGTTACCAAGGTTACCGGCGAGGTGCCGGTACCGTTTTTCGAGGCGCCGCTGATCGATGTCTCCATTGCCTGGCGGGCGCTGCTCGATGGTTCCTTCGTCGCGGAATTTGATATCTGGGAACCGCAACTCAATTTTGTGGACGGCAAGACCGCCGCCGATACCCAGACCGGCGGCTCGGTGGAAGCCTGGCAGAACATTATCGAGGATCTGACGCCGGTGCGGATCGACCGCTTCTCGGTTCACAACGGCAGCCTGCATTTTCGCAACTTCAGCTCCACCCCGAAAGTCAATGTCTACCTGAACAGGATTGATGCGGAAGCCCGCAACCTGACCAACAGCCGGGATCTCTCCGATACCCTGGTGGCCAGTGTCCGGGGCACCGCCAGGGCCATGGATGACGCGCTACTGGAATTCGATCTGAAAGTGGACCCCTATCAAGCGCAGCCGACCTTTGATCTGAATACGCGCATGGAAAGCCTGCCGGTGGCCCACATCGACGCCCTGATCCGCGCCTATGCGCCCTTCGATCTGGAAGCCGGTAGCCTCACCGTCGCGAGCGAGATCGCCGCCAGCGAAGGCACGATCACCGGCTATGTGAAACCCATCCTGCATCACGTGGAGGTGTTTCAGTGGAAAGAGGATGTCGTCGAGGACGAGGACAATATCTTCCGGGTGCTGTGGGAGTCGGTGGTCGGGCTCTTCGCAGAACTTCTTGAAAATCAGCCGCAGGATCAGATCGCCACGCGAGTGCCCGTCGACGGCGAGTTCACCGATCCGGAAGCCGACGTGTTTGCCACTATCGGCGGCATTTTCCGCAACGCCTTTATCGAGGCCTATCAATCGCGGCTCGAAGGTTCCGTCAGCCTTGATGATGCCGAGGCAGAGGAGCAGAAAGACACAGAATCTGAAGCCGAGGATGACAAGGACAAGGAGGATAAGCCCAGGCGGAAATCCGGTCTGCGTTAGACCCTGCTCCGGCACACTTTTCGGGCGCATAAAAAAAGCCGGGGCAAGCCCCGGCTTTTTCGCTCAACGGTTTCTGATCAGAGGTTTTCTTTCAAAAACTTGTCCATCCGCTTGTACAGGTCGATAACGTTTTCCTCTTTCCGGAAACCGTGACCTTCGCGGCTCTGAACCAGCCAGACGTAGGGCTTGTTCTGATCATCCAGCTCATCACGCAAGTCATCGGCGTGTTGCATGACTACCCGCGGATCGCGGCGACCATGGACAATCATCAACGGTGCCTTGATCTTGTCCACATGATAAAGAGGTGAAACCCGACGCATGAACTCGGTGTCTTCAGGATCGCCAATCTGCTTCTCCATCTGCTTCTTGCCCGCTTCCCAGCGCTTGGGTGCGGTTTCAAACAGCAGAGCCACATCGGTGACCCCGACATAGTTGATACCGCACTTATAGAGATCCGGCGTAAAAGTCAGACCCGCCATGGTGGCGTAGCCGCCGTAACTGGCGCCGTAGATACACACCCGCTCCGGATCCGCGAAGCCTTCTTCAATCGCCCATTTGACACCATCGGTAATGTCATTCTGCATTTCCTGGCCCCATTTCTGGTAGCCGGCGGTCATGAACTTGTGCCCGTAGCCACCGGAGCCGCGGAAGTTCATTTGCAGGGTGGCATAGCCGCGGTCCGCGAAAAACTGGTGCTCGGGATTGAAGCCCCAGCTGTCGCGAACGCCGTAAGGTCCACCGTGTGGATTGACGATCAGCGGGATCCGGCCCTTGCCGTCATAGTCTTTCGGCAGGGTCAGGTAACCGTGAATGGTCAGGCCGTCCCGGGATTGATAGGAGATCGGCTTCATCGGCGCCATTTCGTCGGGATTAATCCACTTGCGGCCGGTCACCAGATGGCGAAGCTGGCCCTTGGCACGGTCATACAGATAAAAGCGGCCCGGATTGACATCACTGTAGGCGGCAACAACCAGACGGGATTCGTCATCGCTGGTGCTGACTACGGCATTGCGCGTGTCGGGCAAGGCATGATCCAGGGTCGCCTGGATCTGCGCCCAATCCTTGTCGAAGTAAATGGTTTCCGGCTTCTCTTTCTCGACGCTCACGCCCACCAGCTTTTTCAGGTGACGGGACATGATCGGACCAGATACGTCGTAGTCGGGATCGCGGTAGATGAGCTCGCCCATGGTCTTCGTTTCCGGATCATAGGTGTACAGGCCCGCGGTATCTGCATCCAGATTGGAAAGCACATACAGGGTCTTGTTGTCGTAGTCGAAGGCAACCGGCGACCACTGGGGCTCGTCAAACTCGAAGGTCGCGAGTGCTTCCCACTCGGCCTCTTCGTCGCTGCGGTACAGAATGGTGTTTTCGGTACCGTTACTGTCGATGCCGATGCGGACGCGGCCGTCCTGATCGAGCAGCCAGCCGGCGACATTGTTCGGATTCTGCACGGCCTTGTAGGTCCGGCCGGTATTGATGTTCATCCGGAAGATGTCCGGGTAGCCGAAGCGGGTCTTGTTATAGGCAATCATCACGTGATCGTCATCATCGGGCAGCCGGTGGACGACGCTCGCGTTGCGGAATGTTTTCGGTTCGACCAGGGCTTTCGGCTTCTTGCCGTCCCGGTCAACCGCGTAAAGTCCGAAGTCCTCGTTACCATCCCGATCCATGGTGAAGATCAGGCGCTCGTTGTTGACAAAACCGCCACCTTGCACGTCCTGGCCGGTGATGCTGGTGGCCTGCATGGCTTTCATGCCCTTGTCGAGATCAATCACAAACAGGTTCATGCGGCTTTCGTGAGGCGCCATCAGGGACAGGTAACGGCCATTCGGCGACAGTCCGGGTCCGGCAAATTCAGGCTTCCTGAAAAAATCCTCGACCGGACGCTCTTTGGCGAATACCGGGTGTGACAACAAAATCAATGGCAAGAACAGCCAAATTCCAAACTTTTTACTCATATACTCCTCCCATGAGAATCCAGATTTGTGTGCCGGCGACGAGAGCCATAACCGCAACACAATAACGACAAACGGTGAACATTCTCCATATTCTGAAAAATTCCTCTACCCCTAATTTGTAAACAAATTCAATGCCCTTTGCTGCCGAGCCCGTCAAACCCAAGACTGACGCCGGTTCGCTAGTCCGGATAGTGATCCGGATAGGGCAGCGCCGCCACGCCGGTTTCCACCGCGGCCCGTGCTACCGCTGCCGGGACCCGCTCGGCAAGCCGGGGGTCCATCGGCTTGGGAATGATATAGTCCGCGCCGAACTCGAGGCCGGTGACATCGGGATAGGCTTTAAGTACTTCTTCGGGCACCGGCTCCTTGGCAATCTGCCGGATCGCTTCCACCGCGGCCCGTTGCATCGCGTCATTAATCCGCCGCGCGCGCACATCCAGGGCGCCCCTGAATATGAACGGGAAGCCGAGCACGTTGTTGACCTGATTCGGGTAATCACTGCGGCCGGTCGCCATAATCAGATCTTCCCGGGTCTCGTGCGCCAGATCGGGGCGGATTTCCGGATCCGGATTGGACAGGGCAAACACCACAGGATTCGGCGCCATGGTCGCGAGCAGTTCCGCCGGCAACAGGTCCGCGCCGGAGACCCCGACAAAGACGTCGGCCCCGTCCATGGCATCGGCGAGAGTACGCTTGTCGGTATGATGGGCGAAGGCAAACTTGTGGCTGTTGAGATCTGACCGATCGGCATGAATGACGCCGGTTCTGTCGACCATGAAAATGTTGCGACGACGGGCGCCCAGCCCGATCAGCAATTTCATGGCGGCAATGCCCGCCGCGCCGGCGCCGAGGCAGACGATCTTCACCTCGTCGAGTTTCTTGTCGCCGAGATCGAGAGCATTGAGAAGACCGGCGGCAATGATGATGGCCGTGCCATGCTGATCATCGTGAAACACCGGGATATCCAGTTGCTCGATAAGCGCCTGCTCAATGTCAAAACACTGGGGCGCCTTGATGTCTTCAAGGTTGATACCGCCAAAAGTCGGGGCAATCCGGATGACCGTCTCGATAAAGGCCTGGGGACTGTCAGTATCGACTTCGATGTCGAAAACATCGATCCCGGCACACTTCTTGAACAGCACCGCCTTGCCTTCCATAACCGGCTTGCCGGCCAGGGCGCCGACGTTGCCGAGACCCAGCACCGCACTGCCATCGGTGATCACGGCAACCAGATTACCCTTGTTGGTGTAACGGTAGGCAGCGACCGGATCCTGGGCGATGGCCCGCACCGGCTCGGCCACGCCGGGCGTATAGGCCAGCGACAGATCCTCCGCGGTTTCCGTGGGTTTGGTGACGGCAATCGCCGTTTTACCCGGCTGGGGTTGTTCGTGATATTTGAGGGCGGCCTGTTTCAGTTTCTCTGACATCGGGGAGGTTCACCTTGTAACTGATCCGTGTGATTCTGGAGGCTTGCGGTAAAAGCGCGCGACTATGCACTATAAACCCGATCACCACAATCCGACCAGTTGGATGCCGATCTGCCGG
>JASBTO010000036.1 GCA_030148365.1 Kangiellaceae bacterium | reverse complement strand
ATGTTGCTCGGGCAACGCTCGTCTACAAAGCTGCGTCCGATCGGATCCGGGTCGAGAGCTACGTCATCGCTATCCACGTCGCCGTCGCCATCAACGTCCCGGGCATTAATTGCAAAGCTGCCGGGCAGACCGAAGGAGCTGATGCCGCCGGAAGCCGGAGCATTGGCGAATGCAGAGATGTCACGGTCATAAATGGGATCACGTTCGAAGTGGTCAACGGATACGGTCAGGTTACCTTTGGCAGAAGAGATACCAGAGGTCAGAGCCAGACGGTAGCTGTCACCGCTGTCGAGGTCGGAAGGATTTTCGTGGCCGCCACGGATGGTCAGACCTTCGTAGTCCTTACGGGTAATAACGTTGATTACACCAGCAATGGCGTCAGAACCGTAGATCGCGGAAGCGCCGTCACGCAGGACGTCGATACGCTCAACGATTTCCAGAGGAATCTGGTTAAGGTTCTGTACGTTACCACCGGAAGAACCGGTGCTCGCCATACGGCGACCGTCGATCAGTACCAGTGTACGCTGTGAGCCCAGACCGCGCAGAGAGATTTGCGCCTGGCCGATAGCACCACCGCCGAAACCGGACTGTTCACGGAAAGAACCGAAAGAGTTGAAAGAAGAGGAACGCAGGACTTCTGCAACAGTAACGTCACCGGAAGCGTCGATGTCTTCACGGCTGATTACGGTTACAGGAGACGGGCCTTCCACGTCGGTACGCTTGATACGAGAACCGGTAACCGTAATGGTTTCCGCGTCGTCGTCTTCAGCGGCAAAAGCGGCCGGGGCGCTGACGAAAGTCGCAGCAACACCTGTGGCCAACGCATAGCGTACTGCTTTTGCTATGAGATTATCTTGAGTACTCAATGTTAATTCTCCCTGGTTGTCATGGAGGTTTTACATGTGTGCAAACCTGCCCCGTTATAAATCGGAGCTAGGAATTGCGGTGTTTGGCCTTTCAGCCAGATCTGTCAGAGCTGATACTAACTATAAGACTGTCGAGAGGTCAACAGCTTTTTAAAGGTAATTTTATGGCTCGGATTAATAATATTAAAGTCAGGGGGTAAAGCTATCTAATTGTTTTTATTATATTTTATTTTTATCCGGTAATTTACCCGAAAAACCGTCACCCGCGGCGGACCGCGAGTGACGCTGGAAACCGGCCTGAAGAGACTCAACGAGAATCCGTTAAGCGACTGAAAAAATTAGTCTTTTATTGAGGCAAACTCTTTTTCCAGGTCATATTTCCCGGAAGTCACAAAGGCTTCCATGTGCTGCACCCGATGCTCCATGCCGGAAAAAATATCTTCCAGGTCGACCAGACGCTGACGGCCACCGGTACCACTGCGCCACACCTGCTGAACCTTCATATCGCCCTGCTCGCCGCGAGGCGCCGGGCCTGCATCGTCTTCCGCCGCAAGCGCGTCTATCTCTTCCGCAAGGGAGACACCCGCCTTTGCCGCAGACGCGGGATCCGGCTTCTTCTCCATGACCAGCGCCGCAATGATATAGGCGACGATGACCGGTGAACCCCACAGGAAAACGCAGAGTGAGATGGCAATAACCCGCACCACCCAGGTTTCCAGGCCGAAATACTCGGCCAGCCCGGCGCAGACACCAAAGATTTTTCCACGCCTGGGATCCCGGTACAGCCGTTTGCGATCTTCTTTACCGGCGCTCATATTGCTTTCTCCATTCGGGAGTCTGCTCGTCCAGGATGGCCTCCAGGGACTCTATACGATCAGCCATCATTTTGGCCGTGCGGGTTAACTGGGCGAGCCGCTCCTGATCCGGCTCGGACAATCCTTGCTGCTTTCGGGTCTTGGTCCGGTAATGCATGATGATCCAGATAGGTGCAACAATCACCAGAAAGACTATCAGCGGCGCAATCAGAATATCGTCCATTGCCGGTTACTCCTCGTTCTTGGCGGCTTTGGCAGGTTTTGCACCAGACTTTTTGGTGCTGCCGGAGGCTTTGCCTGCAGGTTTCTTGCCAGTTCCGGCAGTTCCTGCTTTTCCGGATCTCGCCATCCGCGCCTTGAGTTTGGCCAGTTCGGCGTCAATTTTTTCTCCGGTCTCCAAATCCTCGATTTCGTCAGCCAGAGATTTCTTGCTGCCCAGATCATAGGAGTCGACTTCGGCTTCCAGGTTATCGAGCTTGCGCTCAAACCTTTCGAAACGGGTCAGCGCATCATCGGCCTGAGTATCTGACAGACTGCGTTTGACCTTGAGACGGCTTGATGCGGTCTTGTGTCGGAGCATCAGGGCATTTTGACGGGCTTTTGCATCCGCGAGTTTGTCCTGCAGCTGCACGATCTCCGTGGACAGCTTGTCCAGGGTATTCTCCACTGCCTGCATCTGTTCCTTCAGTTCCCTGCTCGCCTCCAGCGCACTGTTTTTCTCCACCAGTGCACTCTTGGCCAAATCCTCACGGCTCTTGCTCAGCGCCAGTTCAGCACGTTCCTGCCAGTCATCGGCCTGCTTTTTCAGCCAGTCGATTTTGCGCTGCAGCTCTTTCTTTTCAGCGATGGTCCGCGCCGAGGTTGTGCGAACTTCCACCAGCGTGTCTTCCATTTCCTGAATGATGAGCCGGATCAGTTTTTCCGGATCTTCTGCCTTGTCGAGCAAAGCGTTGAGATTGGCGTTTACGATATCCGCAAACCTGGAAAATATACCCATTGAAACCACTCCTGTTCTGGTCTGTAATTAAATCTGTTTATCAAAGCAGCGTCAGTTTCACTACCGTGAGGATTTTGCCACCCAGACTCATCGACTCCACGCCCAACTCATTGGCGAGTGGCGCCTGTCCAAGTAGCAAGGCCACCACACTCAGAATTGCCAGCAATCCTGCTACCCAGTACTTTGCGTGCTTTCGCTCCATCGACATTCGCCACCTCCGATAAAATTGGCCTGCGCCTGGTTTACACTAATAGATGATACAAGTATCGTGCCAAAACGATTTGTAACAGTTAAGCCTTTGTTTCCTTTATATTAAGCATAGCCATTCCGCGTCTTGTGTGGCCTACTATTGATAAAGTCGCCAAGATTTAGGCAAAAGCACCACTATGAGCGCTATGATTGAAGAGACAGCCGCCCGCAAACACCAGGACGACTCCATGCCGGTAAACTATGCCCACCAGGACAATCTGCTCGGAGAGTCCGCCTGCTTTCTGGAGGTTCTGGAGCAGGTCTCCCGTCTGGCCCCACTGAACAAGCCGGTCCTGGTGGTCGGCGAGCGGGGAACCGGCAAGGAACTCATTGCCGCCCGACTGCACTACCTGTCAGGCCGGTGGCAGGAAACCTTTGTCAAACTCAACTGCGCGGCCATTAATGAGAACCTGCTCGAAACCGAGCTGTTCGGGCACGAATCAGGAGCCTTCACTGGCGCCTCCAAACGCCATCAGGGTCGGTTCGAAGTTGCCGACGGCGGCAGCCTGTTTCTCGATGAACTGGCGACCAGTTCCAGCCGAATCCAGGAAAAACTGTTGCGCGTCATTGAATACGGTGAGTTTGAACGGGTGGGTGGCAGCGAAACCATCAAGACCGACGTGCGTCTGATCGCCGCAACCAATGAAGATTTGCCCGCCCTCGCCGCAGCCGGGAAATTCCGCGACGACTTGCTGGACCGACTGGCGTTCGACGTCATCACCCTGCCGCCGCTACGCGCGCGCCGTGAAGATATTATTCTGCTGGCGGACAGCTTCGCGGTGAACATGACCCGTGAACTCGGCCGCGAATTTTTCGCCGGCTTCAGCGACGCCGCACAGAAAGCGTTACTGGCCTGGCCCTGGCCCGGCAACGTCCGCGAACTGAAAAATGTGGTCGAACGCGCTGTCTACCGGACAGCCGAAGACAAACCGATCAAGGATATCGAATTCGATGCTTTCGCCTCACCCTACCGGCCGGAATCCCGGATCAATAATGACGCTGGCTCCGGCACGGGTTCCGGCAAAACTCTCAAGCTACCGGTTGAACTGAAAACCGAAGTCAAGGAATTCGAGATCAGACTGTTGCAACAGGCTCTCGAAGAATGTCAGTTCAATCAGCGCAAAACCGCAGACATTCTGGGCCTGACCTACCATCAGTTAAGGGGCTATCTGAAGAAGTACCAATTGCTCGAACAGGAACTGTAAGTCCCGGGCAATGGCTGCTATCATGCGCGGGAAAACCAGTGCCGGAAAATAGCCGCATTATCTGCCCAGCCGCCATGACTTCCCTGTGCCGTTTCGTCTGCCTGACAGTGGCCGCGCTGGTGATGCTTGGAGGTTGCGAAAATCCGGAACCGGAAAATCTTCGCAACGAAGTTCTGGTCTTTTGCTCCGAGGGCAGCCCCGAATCCTTCAACCCGCAACTGGTCACATCCGGCACCTCTTTCGACGCTTCCGCCCACAACATCTATGATCAGCTGGTCGCCTTCGCGCCTGGCAGTTCCCGCATCATGCCGGGCCTCGCGGAAAGCTGGACGGTCAGCGACGATGGCACCCGATACCGCCTGAATCTGCGCCATGACGTGCAATTTCACAACACCCGATATTTCTCGCCTAGCCGCAGCTTCAACGCCGATGACGTCCTGTTCAGCTTTAACCGCCAACGGCTGGAGTCTCACGACTATCACCGGGTTTCCGGTCGCCCCTATCTCTACTTTGATTCGATGGGCCTTGGCGATCTGATCCTTGATATCCGGAAACTCGACAACTACACGGTGGAGTTCCAGTTGGCGCGACCGGAGGCCCCCTTTCTCGCAACCCTGGCCATGGAATTTGCTTCCATTCTGTCCGCGGAATACGCCCAGCAATTACTCGCTGCCGGTACGCCACGTAAACTGGATCGGCGCCCGATCGGAACCGGCCCATTCAAGTTTGAGCGCTACGAAAAAGACGCCTACATCAGATATACGGCCCATGATGATTACTGGGCGGGTAAACAGAAACTCAATGGCCTCGTGTTCGCCATCACTCCCGATCCCTCCACCCGACTTGCCCGACTGACTTCCGGCGAATGTGATGTCATGAACAATCCCCTGCCAATCCATGTCGCGGCGGCATCCAACCGGGACGATATCAAGGTGCTTAGCCAGCCCGGCCTGAATATTGCCTACTGGGCTTTCAACACTCGCCGCCCGCCTTTCGACAACGCGCTGGTGCGTCGGGCGCTCAACTATGCCATTGATCGAAACGCCATCATCCAGGCGGTTTACGACGGCAACGCCGAAGTGGCCAAGAACCCGATCCCGCCAATTATCTGGGCCTACAATGCCTCGGTTCAGGACTACGAATACGACCCGGAAAAGGCCCGCGAGCTCCTGCAACTGGCAGGCTTTCCGAATGGTTTTACCATGGATATCTGGGCCATCCCCGTGCAGCGTGCCTACAATCCGAATGCCCGGAAAATGGCAGAAATGATTCAGCAGAACCTCCGCGAAATCGGTATCCGATCCCGTATTGTCACATACGAGTGGGGCACGTTTTTGCGCAAATTACGTTTTGGCGAGCACGACTCGGTGCTGCTCGGCTGGACTGGCGACAATGGCGACCCTGACAATTTTTTCTCGCCGCTGCTAAGTTGTGCCTCCGCGATCAGCGGCAGCAACCGGGCCTTCTGGTGCAACCCGGATTTCGATCGCCTGGTTTTTGAAGCGCGCAAAATCTCGGATCAGGAGGCGCGCCATCAACTGTATGACCAGGCACAGTTGATTTTCAAAAGAGAAGCGCCGTGGCTAACTATCGCCCACACCACCCAATACAAACTGGCGCGGGCCCGGGTTGACGGCCTGACCCTCAGTCCCTCCGGCGGTACCCGTTTCGCCGGCGTTTCCCTGAAGGCACCTGACTAGACCATGTGGAGAATTTTCCCGGAAAAATTCCTGGTCGTCCTGACCAGTTTCATCGGCATTACCCTGCTCAGCTTTACCCTGATCCGGATGGCGCCCGGTGACCCGGTGCTGCTGGTCGCCGGAGAGCGCAGTATCGACAATGAACGTTACCAGACTATTGAGCGCCAGTATGGTTTCGACCGCAGCCTGCCGGTCCAGTACGGGATCTATCTGAAACGGTTGTTGAAGGGTGATTTCGGGACCTCAGCGGTTTCCCGGGAGCCGGTACTCAGGGAATTTTTCAGGCTCTTTCCGGCCACCCTCGAACTGGCTTTCTGTGCGATGCTGTTTGCCCTCTGCCTGGGACTGCCCATCGGCATTCTGGCAGCCATGAAGCGCAACTCACTGTTTGACACGACAGCGATGAGCGTTGCCCTGGTTGGCTATTCGATGCCCATTTTCTGGTGGGGAATGTTGCTGGTATTGTTTTTCTCGCTGCTCCTTGGCTGGACTCCCGTGGCGGGTCGGCTCGATTTCATCTATGACATACCGCCGCGTACCGGCTTCATGCTGATCGACACGCTCATCTCGGGCAAACCCTATGCGCTGGCAGCCTTCATCAATGCACTGCACCACCTGCTGTTACCGGCCATTGTTCTCGGCACGGTACCGCTGGCGATAATAGCCCGCATGACCCGCTCGTCCATGCTGACGGTCCTGAAATCCGACTATATACGCACCGCCCGCGCCAAGGGTGTCTCAAGTCGGCGCCTTATCTGGATCCATGCCTTGCGCAATGCCCTGATCCCGATCCTGACAGTGGCCGGGTTGCAGGTCAGTCTGCTGGTTACCGGTGCCATCCTGACGGAAACCATTTTTGCCTGGCCCGGGATCGGCAAATGGATGCTTGATGCCATCTCGAGGCGAGACTATTCCGTCGTCCAGGGCGGCTTCGTACTGATTGCCAGCAGCGTCGTGCTGGTCAACCTCGCCATCGACCTGCTCTATGCCTGGGTCAATCCCCGGATCCGGAGGGGCCGATGACCGGCATCGTCACCCGCCATAGCCGAGCCCACCGCAGCGCGCTGAGCATATTCTGGCGTGAATTTCGCCGCAACAAGGGTGCCCTGGTGGGGTTCTATCTGTTGTTGCCGATAATCCTGATGGCGATCGTCGGTCCCTGGATTGCCCCTTACGATCCGGCCGAGCAGTTTTCAGGTCACCTGCTGCAACCGCCGTCCTGGCGTCAGGCAGGCACGCCGGAATTTTTACTCGGCACCGATGACCTGGGCCGGGACATACTGTCCCGAATCCTGTACGGCGCACGTCTGTCTCTCGGGCTGGCGAGCATTATTGTGCTGCTCGCGGCCAGTGTCGGCGTACTTTTGGGCAGCCTGGCAGCCCTCACGGGCAAAGTGGTCGAGTCGGTGCTGATGCGGATAGCCGACATCATTCTCGCCCTGCCCAGCCTGCTACTCGCCATTGCCATTGTCGCTCTGCTCGGCCCGGGGCTGCCCAATGCCATTTACGCCGTGGCGATTGTGCTCATCCCCCACTTCATGCGCATCACCCGGGCGGCAATCCGCGACGAACTGGGACGGGACTATGTCACGGCCGCCCGTCTGGATGGCGCCCGGGGCTCGCGAATGTTTGTGCGCGTATTGTTGCCCAATATTCTGGCCCCGCTGATCGTCCAGACCACCCTGAGTTTTTCCACCGCGCTGCTTGATATCGCCGCACTCGGGTTCCTCGGCCTTGGCGCCCAGCCCCCCGTTTCGGAATGGGGCACGCTCTTGTCCCAGTCCCGCGCCTATATCCAGTTGGCACCCTGGACGGTAACCACGCCGGGCCTCGCAATTCTGGTAACGGTGCTGGCCATCAACCTGCTGGGTGATGGTGTCCGGGATGCTCTCGATCCGAGGTTGTCACGCTGATGAGCCTGCTCCACGTCGAAAACCTGTGTGTGGACTACACGACGCCCGAGGGTACGGTCCGGGTGGTCGACAGAGTCAGTCTGAAGCTCGATTTCGGCGAGGTGCTCGGCATCATCGGCGAGTCCGGATCCGGCAAGAGCGTGCTGGCGCTGGCGATCATGGAATTGCTGTCCAGCTCCGCGCAGATGACCGCCGACTTGTTCATGGTCGAGGATCAGGACGTCATGAAAATGGCGCCGGCGGCACGCCGGGAATTTCTCAGCAGCCGCTTTGCCATCATTTTTCAGGAGCCTACCACCAGTCTCAACCCGAACATGACCATTGGCCGCCAACTCGATGAAGCAATTCGCTACCATCAGGGCGGCAGTCGCCGGCAGCGTCATCACGAAGCGATTGAACTGCTGGCCTCGGTCGGCCTCGATGAGCCGGAAAGCCGCTTGCGTCAATATCCCCACGAGTTGTCAGGCGGCATGAATCAGCGTGTCATGATCGCGATGGCGGTGTCCTGCCGGCCGCGACTGTTGATAGCCGACGAGCCGACTACCGCACTGGACGTCACCATACAGGCACAAATCCTGGATCTGCTGTTGCGCCTGAACCGGGATCGGGACATGGCTTTAATCCTGATCACCCACGATTTCGCCATCCTTTCAGAGACCACGGATATTGTCGATGTCATGTATTGCGGCCAGATAGTCGAATCCGGCCGTACCGGCAATCTGCTGCGTGCGCCCCGTCACCCCTATACCCGGGCGTTGCTCGACAGCGTTCCCCAGTTCGGCATGCGACACAAGGCCGGTAGCCGGCTGTTCAACCTGCGCGGGGCGACGCCGCCCATGCGTCACCTGCCGGTGGGCTGTTATCTCGGGCCCCGCTGCCCCTATGCCCGCAAGGAATGCGTCGAGACGCCGAAGCTCAGGAAAATCAAGGGTCGCTCGGTGCGCTGCCATTTTCCCCTCGATGACAAGGACAAGGGTAAATGACCACTCCCTTGTTGCAAGTCCGTAATCTGGGGCAACAATATCCTGTCAGGCGCCGCTGGCCACATGGACCGGAGTGGTTCGAAGTGCTTGCCGATGTGAGCTTCAGCCTGACGGCAGGTCGCACCCTGGCTGTGGTCGGCGAATCCGGCTCGGGGAAGTCCACTCTGGCCCGCTTGCTCGCTGGTGTGGAAAAGCCCCACGAAGGCAAGATTTTTCTGGAAGGGCAGGAAATCTCCAGTGGTACCCGGGGTCGCTACAATGACATCCGCATGATATTTCAGGATCCCTACGCCTCTCTCAATCCCCGGGCCCGGATCGCCGCACAGCTGGAAGAACCACTGATCAACCGGACCCGGTTGAATGCACCGGACCGCGAAGAGCGAATCATTGAAGCGCTAAGGCGAGTGGGCCTGCGGCGCGAGCATGGAGAGCGATTCCCCCACATGTTTTCCGGCGGGCAACGCCAGCGCATTGCCATCGCCCGGGCCTTGATCCTGTATCCGAAAATCATTGTTGCCGATGAGCCCATTTCCTCTCTGGATGTCTCTATCCAGGCGCAAATCATCAACCTGCTGCTGGATCTGCAGGAGGCCTTCGGGCTGTCCTACGTCTTTATTTCCCACGATCTCGGCGTGGTGCAGCATTTCTCCGACGAAGTCCTCGTGATCTATCACGGCCGGATGATGGAATACGGCAGCGTCGCCCAGATTTTCGACAACCCGCTACATCCCTATACCCAGGCGTTGCTGGCCAGCAGTCCGGCCTACCGGCAGCAACGGGGGCTGTCTCTGGCGGTGCCGGTTGCCTACGAACCCGGCAAGGCCGGCAAGACCTCCGGCTGCCCGTTTCAACCTCGGTGCCCGAAAGCACTCCTGAAATGTAAATCCGAGATGCCACCGGTTACCCGGCATGACCAGCACCTGATCGCCTGCCATCTGATTGACGAGTAATCCGGAGCCATAAAAAAAAGCCGCATAATGCGGCTTTTTCTGGTTCTGGAAAAATTCCGGCAGGCTTACTGATTCTTGACCTTGATGTCCACGTCTGATCGGAGCGCGTTGACAAAGGCCTGATAGTCCAGGTTGGCGTAATACCGTGACAGGGTTTGCGCCAGTTGCTCCCGTTGACCAGGCTCCATGTTGTCCGGATCCGGCGTGTTTACCGCCTCGAGACCGATAAGGGCGTAATCACCGTCATTCAGGCTCAGTCCCTGCCAGACGGTTTGTTCGGCGGCGGGTGCCGGCATGGTAAAGGCCCGGTTGATCACTTCCCGATCCAGACTCGCGGATGAGCGACGCAGGGAATCATCCTGCTGCCATTCCAATTCAAGTTCGGCTACCTGCTCTTCAATTGAGTTGCCGGCCTTCAGTTCGGCCATCAATTCTTGCCCGAGTGCCGATGCCCGTTCCCGGGCCTTGTCGCTGCGAATGAGCCCGGAGATTTCGGCTTCTACGTCGGCAAGAGGCTTCACGGCGGCCGGTTTGTGCTCGGCCACGCGGATGACGGCGGCATCATTCTCGCCCAGGTCGATAACTTCGGAAATATTCCCTTCAAGCAGCTCCGGTGAAAATGCGGCGTTGACGACCTGAGGGAACTCGGCAATCCCGGTACCACCATTTCCGCCGAATGCAGCGGAAGTCTGGAGGTCCAGTCCGGTTGCCTGTGCGACCGACTCCAGATCGCCCATTTCGAAACTCTTCTCGGCCAGATCTTCGCGGCGATTATAGAAGTTCTCTTCGGCGCGGATAGTCGCAAGCGTGTCGTGAATCTCGTCCCGTACTTCATCCAGGCTTTTGACATCCGCTGCCTTGATGTCGAGCAGTTTGATCAGGTGAATGCCGAAGTCCGTAGACACGGGCTCACTGATGTCGCCTTTCTCTTCGAGAGCATAGGCCGCCTCTTCAAATTCGGGCACCATGGCGCCGGGTCCGAAGTAATCCAGTTCACCCTGGTTCTTTGCGGAAAAAGTGTCGTCGGAATACTCGCCCGCCAGTTCGCCAAAATCGGCACCCTGTTCCAGCTTTTCGCGAATTTCTCCGATGCGGGCTTCGGCCGCTGCCAATTCCGACTCGTCGTCGCGGGCGGCGCGAATGAGGATATGCGAGACCTTGCGCTGCTCGGCAGTTCCGTAGCTGTCCTGGTTGTTTGCATACCAGGTTTCGATGTCCGCGTCGTTAATCTCTGCCCTGGCTTCCGCTTTCAGGCTATCGGCATTTACGCGCAGGAATTCCACAGTGACCGTCTCCTGGGTCTGGAAACTTTCCTGGTTCTGCTGATAGTAATCCGCGACTTCTTCTTCACTGATACTGACGTCCGCCAGGTACTTGTCGGAAGGCACCTTCAGTAATCGCACGGCGCGGGTCTGCTGCTGCAGTTGAAAAAGCCGGTTGACTTCCTCCTGCAGAGCGAACTCGGTCTGACTCAGTCCATTGACCAGTTGGCTGACAGCAAGCTGGTCGCTTTGGGCCCGGGTGTAGGAATCCTTGGTGAAGCCTTGCTGGCGCAGGACCCGCTCAGCCAGTTCCGGGGAATAGCGGCCGTCTTCCTGGAACGCCGGTGTCTCACGGATGATCTTGCGGATCTGCTCAGGGCTTGCCCGCAATCCGGCGTCGTTCACCTGTTGCTGCAGAAGTTTCTGATTAATGAGGTTATCGACCACATTGGCCCTGAACTGGGCTCTCTGCTCGTCAGTTACGAACAGACTGTCGAAGTTTTCCCCGAAATAACGCTTGGCATTTTCGTAGGCAGAGTCAACCTGATAGCTGGAAATACTCTCACCATTGACGATGACCGCCGCATTCGGGTCATCAGAAAAAAGGGAGGACGTGTAATAGCCCGCGAACACGAAAAAAACGATGATGACTCCCAATATGATTTTGAGTATCGGGCCGTTGGCTTTCTCGCGAAGATTTTCCAGTGTCATGGCGTGGTTACCTTAAGCTTTCGGTGCAAAATTATTTCCCTGTCTATCCCGGGCAACAATAAAATCGTTATTGTCCGGCTAAAAAAAACGCGCCATTTCGGCGCGCCTTCTTTCCTGGCGGAGCGGACGGGACTCGAACCCGCGACCACCGGCGTGACAGGCCGGTATTCTAACCAACTGAACTACCGCTCCTTGTACTGCTCATCCTTGTTCACCTGACTTGATTAAAAGCGGCAGGAGAACCGCCGCCTCGTCGAAGCCGAGGTCGGGGTGCCGCCGCAGGATCGTCCCCAGCTGCTTGCGCCGCCACCCGAAGCACGCACGCACGAGCCCGCGCGTGCCCGACTCGAGCTCCGCAGCGAGCGCCGGAGGGTGGACCGGGCGAATGCGCACGACGGCCGAGTCCACCCGGGGCCGCGGACGGAAGACGGAGCGAGGGACGGTGAACAGCCGTTCCGCTCCGGCGACGATCTGGACCCCGACGGAGAGGGCTCCGTACGACGACGACGACGGTCGCGCGACGATCCGGTCCGCCACCTCCTTCTGGACCATGAGTACGAGCTCCCGCGGTCGAGGTCGCTCCAGGAAGTGGAAGATGAGCGGTGTGGTGACGTTGTAGGGGATGTTGCCGACGACGCTGGTCGAAGCCGGTGGACCCAGCTCACCGAGCGGGACCTCGAGCGCGTCCGCCCGCACCGCGGTGAGTCGGGGGTGGTCCTCCGCCCGGGCGACCCACTCGGCCGCCAATCGTCGCCAGCGTGGGGCGCACCAGGGCCTGACCAGGCCCCGG
>JASBTO010000033.1 GCA_030148365.1 Kangiellaceae bacterium | reverse complement strand
TGGCGCCGGTATTCGGCATCGGTAATGCGCACCTGGTTATAGAGGCCGGCGTTCTGGCGCTGACGCTCGGCTTCGTAAAGCACGAGGGCAGTCGCTACCGAGACGTTGAGACTCTGCACCATACCCATCATCGGGATCAGGATGTGGTGATCGGCAACTGCCGCCGCTTCTTCGGAGACACCGTATTTTTCCGCGCCCACCAGAATGCAGGTCGGCAGGGTGTAATCAATGGCCCGGAAGTCGACGGCAGCGTCGGACAGGTGGGCGGCGAGTACCTGCATGCCGCCGGCCTTCAGGCCGGCGATGCCGGTTTGCAGATCCGGATGACGGCGGGATTCCACCCAGCGGCCGGAACCGCTCGCCGTGTGATTGCAGGAAAACCGGGTGCCCGGCGGAAACACGCCGTGAACCTCGCCGATCCCGACGGCATCACAGGTGCGCACGATGGCGGCCAGATTATGGGGTTTGTGGACATTGTCCATGAACACGGTCAGATCCGGCTGGCGCTTGTCCAGGGTTGCCCGGATCCGGGCGAGACGAGGATTGTCCTGCGCTTCACTGGTCGGCGATGTGCCGGCTACCGGCTCACTCACGCGTCAACCACCATGATCCCGTCCATCTCTACCTGGGCGTTCTTGGGCAGCTGGGAGACCCCGATAGCCGCCCGGGCCGGGTAGGGCTTTTCGAAGTACTGGGCCATGACTTCGTTGACGATGGCGAAGTTGGACAATTCGGTCATGTAGATATTGAGTTTGACGATGTCGTCGAGTCCACCGCCGGCCGCGGCCGCGACCGCTTGCAGGTTCCGGAATACCTGATGGACCTGGTCCCGGAATTCATCGTCGATCAATTCCATGACCGCGGGTACCAGCGGGATCTGACCCGACAGATAAACGGTATTCCCCACTTTTACCGCCTGGGAATAGGTGCCAATGGCAGCGGGCGCGTCGTCGGTGTTGATAATCATCTTGTCAGCCATGACGGACTTCCTGTTTGTTTTTGACCGGCTCGTCTTCAATGTTACCCCAGCGGACGGGGTCTACCAATGTCCGGGCGGGGAAAACGCGGGTTTGCTTCAGGGGTCAGGGGTAGCGCAGCGCCTTGTTGACGAAGGGCATGACCCGTAACTTCTTGATTATGGTGGCAACGTGCACCCGGTTGTGGACTTTCATCAGGAACAGGATGGTGTTGGTCTGGCCATCCTGTTCATCAATGGCAATATTCACGATATTGGCTTCCTGACCGGACAGGGCGCTGGTGAGCTGCGCCAGTACGCCGCGCTGGTTGAAGACTTCCACTTTCAGACCCACCTCGAAGTCGCCTTCCACGTCTTCGGCCCATTGCACGGGCATGTACTTGTTGGAGCTGAATCTGACTTTCTGGATATTGCTGCAATTTTCCCGGTGAATGACAAAACCGCGCCCGGCGCTGACAAAGGCGATAATCGGGTCGCCGGGGATCGGACGGCAACATTTGCCGTAGCTGACCACGAGGCCTTCGGTACCCTTGATGGCGAGTGGGCCCAGATCTTCCGTGGGCGGCGCGGAGGCATCCGGCTCGTTGCTGGTCTCCGGGTTCAGGCGGTGCGCGACAATGACGCTGGCAATCTGGCCGAAGCCGACATTTTCCAGCAGGTCATCAAGAGAATGATGGCGGGTGTCGCGGACCACGCGCTGGATATCCTCGTCGCTGAAGTCATCGAGACTCTTGTCGTCGAGCGCCTGCTCAAGGAGGCGTTTGCCGAGGGCTATGGCTTCATCCTGGCGCAGGGTCTTGACGAAGTGCCGGATATTGGCGCGCGCCTTGCCCGTGACAACGAAACTCAACCAGGCCGGATTGGGCCGGGCCCCCGGCGCGGTGACCACTTCCAGGGTCTGGCCGTTGTGCAGGACACTGCTGAGCGGCGCGTACTGGCGGTCAATCTTGGCGGCGATACAGTGGTTGCCGATATCGGTATGAATGGCATAGGCAAAATCGACGGGGGTCGAGCCCTTCGGCAATTCGATGATGCGGCCTTTCGGCGTGAACACGTAGACCTCGTCCGGGAACAGGTCAATTTTGACGTTCTCGACGAACTCGATCGAGGTGGTCGCGCTGGTCTGCAATTCCATCAGGTTTTGCATCCACTCCCGGGCCCGGGTCTCGGCGGGGTTGGCGCCGCCACTTTTGTAGAGCCAGTGGGCCGCGACGCCGTTTTCGGCCATCCGGTCCATGTTCTCGGTGCGGATCTGGGCTTCAATGTGCAGGCCCCGGGGGCCGCGCAAGGTGGTGTGCAGGGACTGATAGCCGTTCGCCTTGGGGATGGCGATATAGTCCTTGAAGCGTCCCGGTACCGGTTTGTAGAGATTGTGGACCTGGCCGAGGATCCGGTAACAGGCGTCCTCGTTATCGCAAATGACCCGAAACCCGTAGATATCCATGACTTCCGTGAAGGTACCGACCTTGCGGCGCATCTTCCGGTATATCGAAAACAGGGATTTTTCCCGGCTGATCACCCGGGCATGGACATTGGCTTCGGTGAGGCGGTGCTCGATGGCGCTGCGGATCTGCTCCATGTCCTGACGCCGGTTGCCCCGCGCCTTGGTGACGGCATTTCTGAGGATCTTGTAGCGCATCGGATAGAGCGCGGCGAAACCCAGCTCTTCGAGCTCGGCGCGGAGCCGGTAGATCCCGAGCCGGTGGGCAATGGGTGCGTAGATTTCCAGGGTTTCCCGGGCGATGCGTCGGCGCTTGTCCGGCCGCAGGGCACCCAGGGTGCGCATGTTGTGCAGCCTGTCCGCGAGCTTGATGAGGATGACGCGGATATCCTGCACCATGGCCATCATCATCTTGCGGAAGTTTTCCGCCTGGGCTTCGGCCCGGCTGGAAAACTTGATCTTGGTCAGCTTGCTGACCCCTTCGACCAGATCCGCGACCTGCTCGCCGAACTGGGTCTCCAGATCGACGCGGCTGACATGGCAGTCTTCGATAACATCATGGAGCAGGGCCGCCATGATGGTCTCGTGATCGAGATGCAACTCGGCCAGGATGCGGGCGGCCGCAACCGGGTGAGTTATATAGGGATCGCCGCTGGAACGAAACTGGCCTTCATGGGCATCCCGTGCCGCAAAGTAGGCCTGCTCGACCTGGGCAACCGGTTCCGCCTGAAGGTAGGTATCGAGATCTTCCTTCAGACCTTCAAACAGTTGCACAGGGTCCTGCCTGCCGGACTCAGAAGAAGCCGGCGGAAAGTACGGGTGCCTGGGATTCCTGTTGTGCTTTTTCTTCCTGCTTGACGCTGTCCTTGTCAATCAGGCCTTCTTCGATTTCCCGCAAGGCGACGACGGTGGGCTTGTCATTATCCCATTCAACCTTGGGATCCTTGCCGTAAACTGCCAACTGCCGGGCCCGCTTGGACGCCAGCATGATCAAATCAAATCGGTTGCCGACTTTTTCAACGGCGTCCTGAACTGTAACTCGTGCCATAACTACCTCAAATAACAAACTTCGGTGGAATTACCGGTTAGTGTACATAAATTTTCATTGACTCAACAGATTTGTAATCAAAGCCTGATGCCTTGATTCCTGCAGGCTGCGGCGGCACCGGCGGGCGATGATGATCGCCTTGAGGTCCGCAAGGGCATCATCGAATACGTCGTTGATGACCAGATAATCGTATTCGCCGTAGTGGCGCATCTCTTCGACGGCATCCCGCATGCGCCGGGCAATGACCTCGGCATCGTCCTGGCCGCGACCGTGGAGTCGCTGTTCGAGGGCTTCCGCGGACGGCGGCAGAATGAAGATACTGCGGCAGTCGGGGAAAATCTCGCGGATCTGCCGGGCGCCCTGCCAGTCGATTTCGAGCACCAGATCCTGGCCGGCCGCCAACTGCTCTTCAATCCAGACGCGGGACGTCCCGTACAGGTTGCCGAACACCTCGGCGCTCTCGACAAATGCCTGCGTCGCAAGCATTTTCTGAAATTCCTCGATGCCGACAAAGTTGTAGTCCCGGCCATTTACTTCGCCGGGCCTTTGGGGCCGGGTGGTGTAGGACACGGAGATCGACAGGCCCTCGACATCCCGGACCAAATCCTTGATGAGGCTGGTTTTCCCGGCGCCTGAAGGCGCGGAGATGACGTACAGAGAACCACCGGCAGGAGTCATGGATGTCGGGCCTTATTCTATATTCTGGACCTGTTCGCGCATCTGCTCGATCAGTACCTTGATCTCGACAGCGCAGGCAGTCACCGTGCTGTTAATGGATTTGGAGCCAAGCGTATTGGCTTCGCGATTGAATTCCTGCATCAGAAAATCCAGCCGGCGACCGGTGGCGCCACCCTTGTCGAGCAATCGGCGCACTTCCGCGATGTGGGTCTTGAGTCGGTCCAACTCCTCCATGACATCGGTTTTCTGGGCCAGCATGACCAGCTCCTGCTCCAGGCGATCCTTGTCCGGTTCAACCTGGGCGTCGGCGAAACGATTGAGTATGCGCTCCCGTTGCCAGGTGGCTATCTCGGGTAACTGGGTCTCAACAATGGCAACCTGGGCCTCAATGCCGGTGAGGCGCTCCCGCAGCATGTCGGCGAGAGCGGCGCCTTCCCGATCCCGGGCCCGGTTGAGTTGGGCGAGGGCTTCTTCGAATCCTTCAACCAGTTGCTTTTCAAGGGATTCGGTATCCGCTTCCGGCGCTTTCAGCAAGCCGGGCCAGCGTAACAGGCTGGCCAGATCCAGGGTCTGCTTTTCGCCGGACAGGTCCTGCAGGGCTTCATGGGCCGCGATCAACTGGCTGGCCAGTTCCCGGTCCAGCTGCAGATCGCCGCCGCCGGTCTGGCTGGCTTCATAGCGCAAACTGCAGTCCACCTTGCCCCGGGTCAGGTGCTTGCGGGTCTTCTCCCGCAGCATGACTTCCAGGTTGCGAAACATTTCCGGCATCCGGAAATTGGGCTCGAGAAACCGCTGATTGACGGACTTCACTTCCCAGGTGGCAGTGCCCCAGTCTCCGGTTATCTGTGTCCGCGCAAAGGCGGTCATGCTCTTGACCATAATATTCCTGGCTGGTGGACGCTCCCTAAGGAGCGAGTGCCGACTCGGCAAAAGCGGCAATTTTACCCGCAAAGCCCCGGCTTGGCTAACCCCATTATTGTTGGCGGCTGGGCACCGAAAACCGCGCCCGGTCTTCGAGGCGCAGACAGGTCAGGCTGCCGCCCCAGACGCAGCCGGTATCCAGGGCCTCAAAACGGGGGGTCGACAGTTCGCCTTCAAGGGCGGCCCAATGACCAAAGCTGACGCTGACCTCCTTTTCCAGCTGGCCCGGCATCTCGAACCAGGGCGTCATCTCCGGCGGCTGTTGGCCGGGTGCCGCCTTGCAATCAAAATCGAGACTGCCGTCGGTGTGCAAAAAGCGCATCCGGGTGAGCGCATTGGTGATGTAGCGGAGTCGGTCCTGCCCGTCGAGATCCGCTGACCAGCGCGCCGGCTGGTTGCCATACATGGCACTGAAATACTTGCCCGCGCCGCCGCCTCGGACCGCCGATTCCAGTTCCCGTGCGCAGCTCAGGGTGGTGGCCAGATCCCACTGCGGCGGTACGCCGGCGTGGACCATGAGCATGCGGTGCTCCGGATCATAGTGGGCCATGGGCTGTTGGCTGAGCCAGCCCAGCAACGCCTCGCGGTCCGGCGCCTGCAGGATGCCATCGAAGGTATCACTGGAATGCATGGGCTCGCCATTGGCGACGACCGCGAGTAAATGCAGATCGTGATTGCCGAGGACCGTGACAAAGGAGCGGTCGAGGGATTTCAGAAAACGCAGGGTGTCGAGCGAGCGGGGACCACGGTTGACCAGATCCCCGAGACTCCGGAGCCGGTCTCGGCCCGGATCAAACTTGACCTTGTCGAGCAGGTCTTTGAGTTCGTCCAGACAGCCCTGAATGTCACCAACGAGATAGGTGGCCAAATCTTCCGGGGATCCCTAGTGGACGCTGCCGGGATGGGCCAGGGAGAACACCGGGATGGGGGTATCAAAACCGATGCCATCCTCGCCTTCCATATGGTACTTGCCTTCCATGGTCCCGATGGGCGTCGTGATGACGGTGCCGGAGGTGTACTGGAACTGCTCGCCGGGCTTGATCACCGGCTGCTCGCCGACCACGCCCTGGCCGCGCACTTCGGTGACTTCGCCGTTGGCGTCGGTGATGATCCAGTGGCGGTTGGTGAGCTTCGCGGGGCGATCGCCGGTATTGCTGATCACAATGGTGTAGGCGAACACAAACCGGTCGTCTTCAGGATCAGACTGGTCGTCGAGATACTGGGTCCGGACGCTGATTCGAAACGTGTATTCTGCGTTGTCATTCATATCGGAGTCACTGCGCAAGTTCCCGGTCAGGCTCTGAGTCTGAATGGAAATGACGAAAACGGTCGGTCATTTCGCGCGGGTATGAATTTATTTGATTCTGCTAATATGTTGCCATATTTCAGTAATTCAAGTGAAGCTATGACCAAAACGGTATTCATCAGTGGCGCCAGTTCCGGTTTCGGGCTGGCGACGGCCCGGCAGTTTGGTCGGTCAGGCGCCCGTCTCATCCTCTGCGCCAGGCGCCGGGACCGACTGGAAGCCCTGCAAAAGGAACTGGAAGGCCAGTGCGAGACGCTGGTGCTGGAAATGGATCTCACCGATGCCGACAAGGTGGCACAGGTGACGTCGAAATTGCCGCCGGCGTTTGCCGACATCGATCTGCTGGTCAACAATGCCGGACTGGCCCTTGGTCTCGAGCCGGCTCACCGGGCCAGCCTGTCGGACTGGGACACCATGGTGGATACCAATATCAAGGGACTTTACCACCTGACCCGTGCGCTGCTGCCGGGTATGGTGGCCCGCAATCGGGGACACGTCATCAACATCGGCTCGATCGCCGGAAACTACGCCTATCCCGGCGGCAACACCTATGGCGCGACCAAGGCCTTCGTCAAACAGTTCACCCGTAACCTGCGGGCGGATTTGCTCGGGACCCGGATCCGGGTGACCAATATTGAGCCGGGTCTCGCGCAGACCGAGTTCTCCCTGGTCCGCTTTGCCGGCGACGTGGAAAAAGCCGGTCAGGTGTATCAGGGTACCGAACCGCTGCGACCGGAAGATATCGCCGAGGCGGTGTTCTGGGCATCGAGTCAGCCGCAGCATGTCAACGTCAACAGTATTGAGCTGATGCCGACTTGCCAGGCATGGGCGGCGCTGGCGATCGACAAGGTTCAGGGATGAGCCAGCGCCTGCCGGCATTGCACCTGCTCCGACTCTTCGAGTCGGCGGCCCGGCAGGAGAGTTTCAAGAAAGCCGGAGAGGAACTGAACCTGACGCCTTCGGCGATCAGTCACCAGATCAAGGCGCTCGAAGAGCAACTCGGCTTCCCGCTGTTTGTACGGAGCGCCCGGGGCGTGAAACTCAGCACGGGCGGCAAGGATTACTACCATGTTGTCCACGCAGTGTTCCAGGAACTTGAGCGGGGCACGCGCAAGGTTCTGTCCCGGCATTCCGCGCCCAGGTTGCGGATCACCACCAACCCGTCTTTTGCCAACAACATTATCCTGCCCCACCTGGGCGATTTTGAAGCGGCGCACCCGGGACTGGATGTGGAAATCGGTTCCTCGTCCGATCTGGTGGACTTGCGATCGACCGACGTGGATCTTGCGATCCGGTATGGCGATGGCAACTGGCCGGGACTGGTGGTTCAAAAGCTATGTGATGTCCGGGTCGCACCAGTCTGCTCGCCGGATTTTGCAGCCCGGCACGAGCTGCAGGAACTCGCGCAATATAGCACCGTGCCCCTAATCAACCTGACAGGCTACGAAGGCATGTGGCATCGCTGGGCCCGATACTACGATTTACCGAAGCCAGACAACCGGCGGCAGATGACCTACGAGACCTATGATGGCGGAATTCAGGCGGCGATCCGGGGTCTCGGGCTCGCCATTGCCCTGCTGGAAATGGAGTCGCCGCTGCTCAAGCAGAAGATGCTGATAACGCCCTTCGATGTGGTCATGAGCATCGACGAGGCCCTGTATGTCGTCTACCAGCCGGTGGACAGCGAAAGGGCCGAATTGTTGGCCTTTGTGGAGTGGCTGAGGGGGCTGATTTTGAAAGAGATGAACTGTATTCACCAGTCACCCTGAATATTTTCCGTTTGTTGGTCAGCGCCGGTTTTTCTAAGCTTTGAGGGTAGTCAATCACTCACTGCGTTCGGAACATCCGGGAGAACGGAAATGAAGAAGTCAGCCTTGTTGTTAATTGATGTCCTGATGGGTGCGGGCACCCTCCTGGTATTGATTGTCGCAGCCGCTACGGATCTGCTACCTTTTACGGCTTTCATCATGATGCCGTTGGGGTTGTTGGTATTCTGGGCAGCAGGTTTCGTCCTTCGCGCCTGGATTGCCGGCCTTGCCAGCCGACCGCAAAAGCAAATCACCCGTACCGTCGGTGTTGTATCCGGCTCCCGGGTCAAATTCAGCTAAATGGAGATGCCAATTCGTGCCCGATAAGGATTTGTTCATTTTATTGCCATTGCTGGCAATGGTTGCCCTGACCTTCATCGTCTACATGATGCTTTATCGGACCCGGGTTGGCGAAATGCGCAGACGCCGCATCCACCCACAGAAATTTGCCACTCGCCAGAGCGCCTCAGGGCAGTTGGAAAATACCAGTAACTCGGACAATCTCATTAATCTGTTCGAATTGCCGGTACTTTTCTACCTCGCGGTTATCGTCATCTGGCAATTGCAGGTCACCGACACTCTGTATCTTGCGCTGGCCTGGATTTACGTGGCGCTGCGAGTGAGCCATAGCATCATTCACATCACCTACAACCGGGTCTTGCACCGCTTTTATGTTCACCTGATCAGCAATGGCGTATTGCTGCTGTTATGGCTGCGCATTGGCGTGGAGATATTTGCCGCCCTATAATGGCGGGCTTGTGTTTATCAAAACGGTTGTACCATGAAGATCAGTAAAAATTCCGTCGTCACTATCGATTATCAATTAATGGACGCAGAAGGCAATGTCCATGAAGCCTCCACGGCGCAGGAGCCCTGGGTTTACCTGCACGGACATGGTCAGGTTATCCCCGGCGTCGAAGCGGCCCTTGAGGGCAAAGAAGCCGGCACCGAAGTCGAGATAGAGCTTGAAGCCGACAAGGCTTACGGCCACCACGACGAGGAACTGACCACCGAAGTCCCCCGCAGCGCCTTTGAGCAAATCAAGAATCTGGAAGTTGGCATGCGCCTCGCCGCCGAAGCCCCTGATGGCAGTCACATGGTTACGGTCACGGAAATCACCGATGACGCAGTCACCGTAGACGCCAACCATCCCCTGGCGGGCCAGAAAGTCAGAATCCGGACCAAGGTGAGAGAGGTGCGGGAAGCGACGGAGGAAGAAATTGAGCATGGGCACGCGCACGGTCCGGGTGGGCATCAGCATTAGGGTTTGCGCGCCCGCCATGGAATTTCTGCCTGCATTAGCCGCAGGCAGAAATTAACGCGTCGGAGCGTAGGGACTGAATAGCAATAATTACAATTCGCCCAGGGTGTTTTGCACTCACTAATCCTCCACGCTAATATATTTCGGCCGGTTGTCCGGCGCCACAACAGAAAGAAAAAAACTGACGAGACTGGGGGAATAATGAAAATAATTGTAATTTTAGCGGCGCTCTTGTGCCTGTCCGCCTGTGCAAGCAGGCCCTACGCAATAATTGACGGCTCGAGAAGCATTGCCAGTGATCCGGAAAATGTGGACGTGATCTTTATCGGGATCGACGGCAAGATGTATCCTAACGGATTCAGTTACAAGACCCTTGAGCCCGGCGTGCATTTGTTGCAGGTGGCAACGAGCAAAGCGGGGTGGCGCAATGCTCACTCCTATTTGCCGTTCATGCTGAACGCCGAACCCTGCAAACGATACATCCTGACGGCGCAACATGACAATAGTCTGACCCGGGATGACGGTAGCTGGAGTGTCAACCTGCTACGGGTCGAACCGGTTGAATCCTGCCTGACAAGTCACCCTGAAGTGGAATGATTTGTTAGTCCCGTCAACGGGGATTGAACAGGCAATAAAAAAGGCGGACCCAAGTCCGCCTTTTCTGAGCAACAGGTTTATTTTTTCTTTTCCATCGACAGATCAGGGCGGTGTTCGTAAATGGTGTAGTAACTGCCGTGATAGGTGTCGGAAAAGCGCTTCATCATTTCGCCGGCTTTTTCTTCAGAGCCCATGTGCTTCGCTGCCGCTTCGCTGAACTCGGGATCCGGGAGTTCCATATCGGCGAAGGAATTAAAAGGAAAGACAAGGTCAACGGTTGACTTGCCGGTGACGGGATAGGACCAGGCCCAGTTTTCGCCCCAGTTCATATCCTTTGCCACGTCACTGAGTTCCTTTACGGACTTTTCGGCATTGGCGCCGGGCTTCAGTTTGAACGATCTCACGCCCACATATTTGAACTCCAAATCGTCCGGCCAGTTGCTGTTCTCGAAGTCGACCCAGTTGTAGTTGTGTTCCACGTTACTGACATACTTGGCGACGTTGTTGTTCCAGTGATCGTTCATCTTGCTGTCCTTTCCCCACTTCGCGTAGGCATCCCGATCAGCCCAGGAGAAGCAACAGTAGCGGATGTAGTAACGGTTCATGTGGGAACCGGTATGTGGGGTAAAGACTTGCCAGTCTCGGGTATCGCCCGCGTCTTTTCGGGCTTTGACATGCGTGTTGAATGCATTTTCAAAGTCCATCATGGCGCCGTCCTTGACTTCGATGCATTCGTCGATGCGGCCGGCAAGGGAGCGTTCAGCGCCGCCTGGGTCGTCGGCGGATATCCCAAGCCTTGGGTCAGCAAGGAAGTCGAGTCGATCGCGGCAAAGTTCAAGTTGCTCGTCGTCCAGGATCT
>JASBTO010000027.1 GCA_030148365.1 Kangiellaceae bacterium | reverse complement strand
GGTCAACTCGAGTTTCAGGTCGGGAGAGGCCACCAGTTTGGCCTGACGGTTGTCAAGCAGAGGAAATTCCTCGCCCCTGATGGTAATCAGCATTTGCGGGGCTTCCGGTTGTAGCTCGCCTTCACCGGAGACGGTCAGGGATTTGCCGCCGGAGTTGAGTTGCCCGTCCAGTGCCAGGGTTCGGTCCTCCCGGATATCCAGTTGCACTGTCGAGTCGTCGAGGACAAACCCGAGCTCCGGACTTCTCAGCGACAGGTTTTCCAGCACCAGGCGGCTAGTAATGCGGGGCTCGGTGACCTCGCCGCCGATCTCGGCGGTTCCCCGCAGGCGGCCTCCGAGATTGGTCACCATGGGTTCGGCGAAGTGCTGGAAAGGCGTCAGGTCCTTGATGGCGAGGCGCAGTTCTCCGGTCATCGGCCCGTCCGGCAACTGCGCCGGGCCGGGAAGCAGGAGCTCGCCTTCGATGCCTTCTTCTCCGAATAACGGGAAATTGATAGCAACCCGGGTTTCACCTTCGGCGAATTGGGCGGCGATAAGGCCGGGATTACCGGTCAGCTCGAGTTCAGTCTTGCCGGCGACAATCTCCCGGTATTCCAGACCGTCGAGCTGAATACGGAGATTGCCTTTCCGGGTTGCGTCCGCTTCTGCGTCGACACTGCCGGACAGCCGGACCCGCGGCACTTGTAAAAGCCAATAGTCTTCGTCCGTACCCAGGCGGTAGCTGATGTTGCGGAGTTCGCCGCCCAGGTCGCCCTGGAGACCTTTTTGATCCAGCGTCATTTGCAGATCCAGAGTCCCGGGATGGCCTTCGATGGTTGCGCCTGAGTGCAGCCGCGCCCTCACGGCAGAGGCCACGTCCAGATCGAGGTTGCCGGACCAGATATCGTCCTGCCGGCTAATGCTGGCCGAGACATCAAGCCTGCCGGACAGGGTATCGACGGGCAAGGTACCGGTCAGGGCCGTGACGGTGGCTGCAACCTTCTCGAGATTGAGCCGATTGGCGGCAATGTCGGCGACGAGTTCGCCTTCCTGCCAGTCGCCGGTTGCGCAGATCTGTTGCTCGCCATTGCCCAGACACAGATTATCCACCATCAACTGCCGGGGACTGACCAGAAAAGCGGCCTCACCGGCCTGCCAGCTCTCGCCGCCCGGCAGACTGAGCAGCAGTTTATCGATATCACCGCGCCAGCTGTCATCAATGACCGCGCCTGTGGCTTGCAAGGTGAGCAATGATTCGCCGGCGCGGTTAATGTCCAGTTTCAATTGTTTGTTGGCGGCCGTCCCGGCGAGGCTGAGACGAATTTTTTCTGCGGGCTCTTCGGCGACGCGAACCTGATCGGCGACAAGTCGGACACTGGAATCCAGCCAGTGCTCTGTATCAAGGGTGCCCTCGCCCTCAAGCTTGCCGATGCCGATTTCCCGGTAGGCGACTTCCTGTCCCTGCAGGTCGAAACTGATAGCCGGCGATTGCAGGGAGCCCCGGACTTTAGCCTGGAGCTGGAGCGCGCCGGCAGCCTCGGGGAACAATTTGGCGAGGGCGCGGATGTCAGCGGCAACATCCAGATCGCTCTGTTCGGCGAGATGTCCGCTGATGTGAATTTCGGCGCCGGGGACCCGCAAATCCGCTCTGTCGACGGTGACAACGTCTGTTTGATAGGTGGCGAAAAAATCGAGGTTCAGCGGTGGTGCGGTGATTGTCTGGCCGTCTTCCTCCGCGCTTGCCGCCACCACGAATGCCTCCCGGGTGACGGTCTGGCCCGATACCGTCAGGCGTCGATCCGGGAGATCGAGATCCTTGCCGGTGACGTCAACTTCTACATAAGCTTCTGGCCAATCCCGGTAGCGAATGCTGGATTTGAGTCTGCCTTGCAAAACCCGCAGATCACCCGCCAGTTCCAGATTGCCACTGCCGATTTCCAGAGATGCAGCATCCATAGGAATGGACAGAGACCGCCACTTAATTTCCCCCTGGATGGCGGGTTGTCCGGCGATCAAGCCCGTCAGGGTAAGGTCACTGTCGGTTGCCGCCGGCGCTTCGCTGTCCAGGTGAATTTCCAGATCATCCAGATCGCCCTGCAAGCGAAAGTGACCGTCGAGCCGGGTTTCCTGAAGGGTACCTTTCAGATTGCCCTCAAGGGCCAGGGGATATTGATTGTCCAGAGTGGCCTCGGCGTCCAGAGTCAGGGACAGTTGCTGCCAGGCGGCGGTGAAACGGGACAACGAGACTTTGCTGTCGCGGGCGGACAGGTTCGTTGCCACCCGGCGAAGGGTTTGCCGGGTCTCTCCCCGTTGCAGGTGCAGGGCGTCGATGGTCAGCTGGTCAATTTGCAAGTCGAGAGGAATAACGATGCCGGGCAATTCGATGGGCGCAAAGGTGATCGGCGCCTCGGGTGTTGCCGGCGCTTCGGCAGGTGGCAAGCGCAGGGTGACTTCCTCCAGGGCAAGTCGGCTGCACCGGAGTCGGGAGGCAATCAGCCCGGGCAACTCACACTTGAGCGTCAGTGACGCGACGGATACATCCGTGTCCTGCTGCTGCCAGCGCAGACCGCGCAAACGGAAGCCGGAGAACAAATTGCCCTCGAAATTCTTTACCGATAGTGCCTGGTCCGTCTGTTTTTTGGCGATCTCCAGTACCCAGCCAAGACCGGTTTCCGTGCCGACAAGGGCCGTTACCAGAACCAGGATCAGCAGCAGCAGGGCCAAAAGCCCGTAGAGGCATCTGCGCAGCCATTTGCCGGCCAGTGCCTTCATGGCTGTCGCCTCACAGATCCGGACCCAGACTGATATGGATCCGGAACTCTTCCGGGTCATCCAGTCCCTTGGCCAGATCGAGGCGCACCGGACCGACGGGAGACTGCCAGCGAACGCCGATACCTACCGAACGTTTGATATCAAACTTGTCGATAAAGGCATCGCCCGCGTCGACAAAGGCAGCCACCGCCCAGCGGTCGACTACCGGAATTTCATATTCGATACTGCCGGCGGCGAGATGCTTGCCGCCGAGCAGATTTCCGTCACTGTTGCGGGTGCCGACACTGTTGTAATCGTAGCCTCGCAAGGTATTGTCACCGCCGATCCGGAAACGCAGGCTGGGGGGCAGGGCATCGAGGAAATCCTCGTCCTTGATCAGGGTGCTGCCCAGGTGACCCCGAAGCAATAACCGGTGATCCGCCCACAGGGGCAAGACCCATTTATTGTCAAAACGGAACTGCAGAAAGTCGACCGAAGGATCGCTGGTGGCGCTGGTGGTGCCCAGGACCTCAAAGCTCCAGCGGTGGCCTTCGGTAACAAAAAGCGGGTGATCCTTTTCGACGTTTCTCAGGCTGATCGCAGCGAGCAGGTACTTGCTGTGCAGATCCTGGCCCGAGCGACCCGAGAAATCCTCGTCGCCGTAGCGGAGGCTGTAACTGTTCAGCCAGTCATTGGCCAGCTGCCGGTTCCATACGGGGCCGAACCAGGTAATGACATTGTCGCCCAGATCATCCTCTTCCCGCAGTCGTTGGAAATTCAGGGTCAGGTTGTCGGTGACCGGATTTTGCCCCGGAATCACATAATCAAAATTGAAGGTGTGGCCCTGTTGGGCGATCTGGGCGCTCAGATTGTAATGGTTGCCGTTGCGATTGATGCGGCGATTGTTCAGGGTAAAGCCGACCCTTGCACCAAGGTCGGTGCTGTAACCGGTATTGAACTTGATTTGGTAGCGCTTGGCCGGTTCCAGCTTGTACACGAGATTGGTAATCAAGGGCTGCTCCGGATCCTGGTTCGTCTCGACGACGACGCCACGAAAGTAACCACTTTGTTGCAGCAATTGTTGCTGCTCGAAAATACGGTTGTTGTCGAAGGCTTCCCCTTCTTCCAGTAACCGGAACCGGGACAGGAGTTCCGGTGTCAGGGCGTCGGTTTCGAGGGTGATGGCGCCCAGATGGTTGCGCGGGCCGGTAGCCATCACCAGATGAATGTCGGCGCTGTGGGTTTCCGGGTTGACCACCAGCTTGTGGCGCTCCAGCCGGGCCTGGAAATAGCCGTATTCGTTGGCGAGGGCGAAGAGCCGGGATTTGATGGTCTCGTAGCTACCCTGGTTGAGACGATCTCCCGATTGCAGGGGCAGGTCGTCAAGGTATTCCCGAAACCAGGGATCGTCCTTGCCGGGGCCTTCGAGGCGGACTTCAAATGTCTCAATCAGGGTCGGGGGCCCAGGTTTGAGATCGATGACGACCGTTCGCTCGGCCTCATCGAGTTGCTTTCGGGCAATGCGAATTTCCGGCGAAAAGTAACCGAGGGCCTGCAGCGCGTGGCGGGTTTTTTGTTGCCAGCTTTCGAGGGTATTGCTGCCGAAGGAAAATGCCACGGGGATCCGGTCGTCCTTGATGCCCAGATGCGCTCTGACATTGTCGGCCAGGGCACCGCTTGCACCGACAATTTTTACCGGCTCCGACTCCTCCATGACTTCCTCGCCTGCCATTGCCGGCGCTGCCATGAGTTGCAGCAATAAAAAAAGTCCGGCAAGCAGCCGGGCCGGATGAAACTGCATGTCAGGGTGGGGAGCAATCACAATGCTATGGGGAGAGTTCCTGTGATCATGTCGGGCGCTTCGCGCCGGGGATTCAAAGTCCGGTGATTATGACATGATCCCATAACCAGATGAACGCCGGCTTAATGAGGGGTTTTTGCCGGGTTGTCGATTGTTGAGCGTCGCCGACAATCCTGCCATAGTGACTGAAAGCTGTTCCTGAGGACGGATCCTTGAAACCATTAGTGCTTGCCGGCGTTATTCTGTTGCTGACTTCCTGCGCCAGTTGGCGACCGGACTTCCAGGAGCCTGAAGTGCTTTTGGCGAATCTGGAGATGTTACCGGGGGAGGGCTTCGAGCAGCGGGCGCGGCTGACCTTGCGCATCCAGAACCCCAACGATGTCGCCATTCCCATTGAAGGCATGAGTTTTACCCTTGAGTTGCAGGGCAGCAAGTTCGCGACCGGGGTCAGCGATCAGAAGCTGGTGGTCGAGCCCTTTTCCGAGGCATTACTGAAAGTGGAAGTGGCGACCAATATTTATCGGGCCGGCCGTATCCTCATGGACATGATGAACACGTCGGCCGAGTCTCTGGACTATCGACTCATTACCCGCATCAGAACCGACCGGTTTTTGTTTGGTACCGAGTCGGTGGTCCGCTCAGGGCAAATTGATCCGGCGCGGATTCTGGACGGAAACCAACCCTAGTCAGGTCGGCGAGCACAACCTGTTGCAATCTCCACGCGGATCGCGGCAAGGGTTGGCAGGGCAGGGCACGGTGTTCAGGTAAAGCACACGCCTGCCGGGTATCTGGATGAGCAAACCCGGCTTTCAGGAGCAATAAATGGCGGCGACGCAAACACAACAGGGTTGGCGGGTTCTCAAATTCGGCGGCACCAGTGTCAGCTCCCGGGCGGGCTGGCAGACGATCGCCCATCGGGCGAGGGAATTACTGCAAAAAAATTATCGGTTGTTGGTGGTGGTGTCGGCCCTGTCCGGTGTGACCGACCGGCTGGGGGAGATTGCCGCGACACAGGATCGACAAGAGCGCTTGCGGTTGTTCGCAGCAATCCGGGACCGCCATCTGGCCCTGATGGACGATCTGGAGCTTGAATCCCGCAGTGCCGTGCTCGATGAACTCGCGATACTGGAAGTACAGATTGACGAGTTGTCGCCATCGCCGACGGCCGCGGTGCTGGCCGGATTGCTGGCATGTGGCGAGCGACTCTCCAGTCGGCTCGGGGTTGCGGTGCTCGTCGCAGTCGACCGGGAGGCCCGATGGCAGGACGCCACGGGGCTACTGACCGTGCCGACTGATGCCGAGACCGACGCGGACTGGCTCGCGGCAAAATGCGATAGCGGCCCGGATCCGGAGTTGTTGTCACGGCTGGCATCCGAGGGCCGGTTGCATGTCACTCAGGGATTTATTGCCGGCGATCGGGAAGGGCGGATCCGGTTGCTGGGCCGCGGCGGCTCCGACACGGCGGCCGCCTGCATGGCGGCCCGGATCGGTGCGCAGCATCTGGAAATCTGGACCGATGTACCCGGTATCTTCAGTGCTGATCCCCGGGAGATCCCCGGCGCCCGCCTGCTCCGCAAACTCAGTTATGGCGAAGCCCGGGAGCTGGCCGCCATGGGCGCCCGGGTTCTGCATCCGGCCAGTATCGGTCCGGTGCGAGAGGCGGGGATCCCCGTGTCCATCCTGGATACCTTTCATCCGGAGCTGGATGGCACCGACATAGGTCCCCGCGCCGCGGAAACCGAAGCCCAGGTCAAGGGCGTCGTCAAACGCGACCAGGTGACGCTGATTGCGATGGAAACCTCGAGAATGTGGCAGCAGGCCGGTTTTCTGGCGGACATCTTTGCGCTCTTCAAGCGGCACGGGTTTTCCGTCGACCTGATCGCCACCGCCGAGGCCCAGGTGACCGTGACACTGGATCCCCAGTCGGCAACTGCGGCCAGCAGCGCCCGTCTCGACAAACTCATCGATGAACTGGCCGGCCTCGCGCAGGTTCGCGTACACACCGGTTGCGTCTCGATCAGTCTGGTCGGTAACGGTATTCGCGCCAATCTGGGCAAACTGGCGGATGCCCTCGGCGTCTTTGCCGAGCGGCGAATTCATATGGTGACCCAGTCGGCCAATGATCTGAATCTGACCCTGGTCGTGGATCCGGAGCACGCCAATCAGCTGGTCCAGAAACTGCATTACCAGCTCATCGAAAAAGTGGCCCCGCAGCGGCCGGAGTTCGGCCCGACCTGGCAAGCGCTGATGGCGCCGGACAGCGCCGGGTTACCGGCGACCTGGTGGCAGCAGCAGTCAGCCAGGATCCAGGAACGGATGGCGGGCCGGGACCATGCCTATATCTATTACTTGCCGGGCGTGGCGGCGGCGGCGCGGGACCTGCGCGCCCTGACCAGCGTCGACCGGGTACTCTACGCGGTCAAGGCCAATAATCATCCGCAGGTGTTGCGTACCCTGGCCGCCGAAGGCCTCGGTTTCGAATGCGTGTCCCTGGAAGAGATTGATCATGTACTCGCGGCGGTCCCGGACCTGACCGCGGAGCAGATCCTGTTCACGCCCAATTTCGCACCCCGGGAGGAATACCGGCGCGCCCTGGAGTCGGGGGTTCAGGTGACCGTCGATAATCTGCATCCACTCAAACACTGGCCGGAACTCTTCCGGGACCGGGATATTTTTCTGCGTATCGATCCGGGCTCCGGCGAAGGCCATCATGAAAAAGTCGTCACGGCGGGTAACCAGTCCAAATTCGGTATTCCCTTGTCCGCTCTGGAGGAAGCTTCGGCGCTCGCCGGCAGCCACGGGATGCGGGTGCGCGGATTGCATGCCCATTCCGGCAGCGGTATTCACCGGGCGGATGCCTGGCGCGACCAGTTGCAGACCATGCTCGATGCCAGTCGTCTGTTTCCAGGGGTCAGGGTACTGGATCTCGGGGGCGGACTCGGGGTGCCGGAGCGGCCCGGCGAGCCGCGCCTGGATCTGGCTGCGCTGGACGCCAGCCTGGCGCAGGTGATGGCCGATCATACCGATCTGGAGTTGTGGCTGGAGCCGGGTCGGTATCTGGTCGCGGAAAGCGGCGTGCTGATGGCGCGGGTTACCCAGATCAAGGGCAAGGGGCAACTGCGGTATCTCGGCATCGCCACCGGCATGAACTCCCTGATCCGCCCGGCCCTCTATGGCGCCTGGCATGAAATTGTCAACCTGACCCGGCTCCCGGAGCCCGCCACCCATCGTTACAATGTCGTCGGCCCGATTTGCGAATCGGGGGACACTCTCGGCCTCGGCCGCTTTCTGCCGGAATCGGCAGAAGGCGATCTGATCCTGATCGCCAATGCCGGCGCCTATGGTGCGGTCATGTCATCCCGTTACAACCTGCGGGCGCCGGCAGCCGAACTGGTGCTCACCTGAATCCCCGGCGGATTGCCTTTTTACGGCCGCTTGCCTAGAATTCCCGACTCTTTCCGGGCCCGCCCGGCAGTCAATGACCGAGCCGGTCGAAGGCACTCGAATGTCCGCATTGGAATTTACCCTGAAAAAATGGTCCGCCTGGTCGCCCGGGCTGGAATCCCGACGCCATTGGCAGGAGTGGGCCGCTGGCGAGCGCGAGCCTGGCGTCGAAGGGGTGCCGGACTTGCCGGAGCTCAAGCCCATGTTCCGCCGCCGGCTGAGCCCCCTGTCCCGAATGGCGCTGCGGGTCGCCATGGATCTGCGTCCGGAGCAGGGCGTCGCCAGCGTATTCGCCAGTCGCTACGGAGAAATGTCGCGCACCCTGGAGCTGTTGCGGACGATCGTAAGCGGGGAGTCGGTGTCGCCCACGGCATTCGGTCTGTCGGTACACAATGCCGTTTCGGGGCTGTACACCATCGGCAGCAAGGATCGCCATGCCAGTACGGCCATCGCGGCCGCCGAATCGACCTTTATGGCAGGGGTCATGGAAGCCGCCGCCTGGCTGGGCAGCGGCGCGCAGGAGCAGGTCCTCCTCGTTTATTACGACGAGCCCTTGCCGGCCAGCTACCAACAGTTCGCGGACGGCAGGGAGTATGCCTGTGCCGTGGGCATGTTGCTGTCCCGGGACGGCGACGGCCCGAAATTCCGGATCAGCTCCGCGGGTCCCCGGGCCGCCAGGACAGACGAGCCCCAGGCCATCACCTGGCTGCGTCACCTGTTGCAGGGAACCGGGCAATTTGAACTGGGCCTCGCCGGTACCGGCTGGCACTGGCAGCGGCATGGTTAACCCGTTGACGACAAAACTGGAGCGCCTCTGGCGAATGCTGGCGACCGGATTCTGCTTTGTGGTGTTTGGGGTCGGCGGCCTGTTTTTGACGCTCTTTGTGTTGCCGGTCATGTTGATTACCGCGGGCGACCGGGGGCGGGGGAAAGCCCGGGTGCGAGCCCTGATCCATCATTGTTTCCGTTTTTTCGTGGCGTTGATGATAAAGCTGGGCACCATCGAGGTGGAAGTCGAGGGCCGGGAACTGCTGGCGCTGCGGTGCGGCTGGCATCTGGTCGACCCCGACGGTGACGGCG
>JASBTO010000024.1 GCA_030148365.1 Kangiellaceae bacterium | reverse complement strand
GCTCCACCTCGGTGACGTCCACGAGGCCCGGACTCAGCAGCGCGGTACCTTCGCGCAGGGCCGACAGTCGGACCAGGGATTTGCCGCCACGCTCGAGCAGCGACTCCTGCGCCGCGAGCAGGGCATCGGCAGCCTTGCGGTTGATCACCGGACCCATAAAGGGCGCCGGCTCATCGTTCCAGCCACCGACGCGGATATTTTTCACGGCCCGCACCAGGGCCTCGACGAAGCGATCGCCGAAGTCACCGGCCGGGACAAACAGTCGGCGTGCGCAGGTACAACGCTGCCCCGCCGAGATATAGGCGGACTGCAGGGTGTGATAGACGGCGGCATCGAGATCGCTGACTTCACCGACAATCAGGGGATTGTTACCGCCCATTTCCAGCGCCAGCACTTTTTCCGGCTGGCCGCCATTTTGCCGGTGCAGCAGATGCCCGACATTTTCCGAGCCGGTAAACAGGAGACCGTCCACGTCCGGATGGCCGGCCAGCACTTCGCCGGCCGCCCGATCACCTTGCACCAGGTTGAGTACACCGGCGGGCAAACCGGCCTTTTCCCAGCACTGCACGGTCAGATCCGCGACCGCGGGGGTCATCGAGCTGGGCTTGAACACGACGGTATTGCCGGCCAGCAGGGCGGGCACTATGTGGCCGTTCGGCAAGTGGCCGGGAAAGTTATAGGGGCCAAACACGGCGAGCACGCCATGAGGCTTGTGACGGGTCGCGGCGATACCGCCCGCCATTTCCGTTTCCTTGACGCCGGTCCGCTCATGGTAGGCGCGGATGGAAATATCCACCTTGCCCATCATGGCGCCGACTTCGGTCAGGGTCTCCCAGAAGGGTTTGCCGGTCTCCCGGGAGATGAGTTCCGCAAGCGCGTCCTTGTGGGACGCGAGTTGTGCTTCGAAAGCCTTGATAATGGCGATCCGCGCTTCCAGGCTTTTGGACGCCCAGTCGGTCGCGGCATCCCGGGCGGCGGCGATGGCGGCCTTGACCTGCGCTTCGTCCGCGGCGCGGCCGGTCCACACGGTCTCATTGTCGAGAGGGTTGGTAGATTCCATGTCAGCGCCCTGGCCTTCACTCCAGGTGCCATTGATAAAGTGGGTTTTGCGGGTCATAAGATATCCAATGTTGTCAGGTTTGCGGCCGGGTGAGGCCGTCACGTCAGTACCGGTACGGCGCGTACCGGCTCGCCCGGGTTGATATTGAGCAGGTCCAGGGTGTCCGCGGGCAGGACCAGGTGATCCTGGACCCGGGTAGCCTGGCTGAGCAGGGCGCGAAAACCTTCCCGCTCCATGTTGCAAACGAGGAAAGTATCTTCACCTTCCGGCAACTTGTCGGCAACGCGGGTCGGCAGTACCCGGCTTTTGCGAAGGGTGCGAATTTCAGACTTCTTGACCTCGAGGGTCGGACCGGCGTCGAAGATATCGACATAGCCTTCATAGCGGAACCCTTCCCGGGTCAGCATGCTGACCGCGGGTCGGGTCTTGTCGTGGACCTCGCCGATTACGGCGCGGGCTTCCGGGGTCAGCATGTTCACATAGACCGGGTACTTGGGCATCAACTCGGCGATGAACTGGTTTTCGCCCAGGCCGCTGATGGCGTCAGCGTCGGCGAATTTCATGTTGAAAAATTTCTTGCCGAGGGCATCCCAGAAAGGGGAATTGCCCGCTTCGTCAGACACACCGCGCATCTCCGCAATCACCGAGTCGGAGAAGCGATCCGGGAACTGGGCCATGAACAGGAACCGGGATCGGGACAGTAGCGGACCGAGATTGCCGCCACGGTTTTTTCGGGACAGGAACAGGGTGGCGATTTCCGAGCAGCCGGTAAAATCATTGCCGAGATAAAGCACCTTGGCGCGCCCGTAAATACCGAGGCTCGGACTGGAGTGGACGACGGTGCCGACCTTGTAGGAATAAAAGGCTTCTTCCAGGCCGACCGCCGCATAGAGAGCGCTGGTGCCGACCACCTTGCCGGTCTGGGTATCTTCGAGGACGAACAGATAATACTCGGGTCCGGCCTGGTCCACGGACATGCCAAAGGCTTCGCAAGAGGCAGCTATTTTCTCCGCCACCAACTCGGGCTTCTTCGGCAATGTGGTAAGACCAGTTCCGGCTTCCTTGGCCAGGGCGACAATATCGTCCTGATCTCCCGGCTGCGCGGGACGAATTAGCATCATGGATCAGTTTCTCGGTTAGTGGGCCGGGGGTCGTCGGGAATTCCGGCAAGGCCAGCATTATAGGGAATTTACGCGAGGGAGGAAAATAGGTCGTATTATCGGCGCAAATCCCCAGACACGCTGGAAATAAGCAGTCAAAAAAGCGATGATAGCGCGCAAGTTTGTTACATACCGCCAGAATTTCCCAGGGGAAGCAACGATGAATGATACGGTTAATCGAGCCACTTTTGACAAGGTCATGGTACCCAATTATGGCCCATCCGCCATTATCCCGGACCGGGGAGAAGGGGTCCGGATCTGGGAT
>JASBTO010000020.1 GCA_030148365.1 Kangiellaceae bacterium | reverse complement strand
CCGACACGGGACTGGGCGCCGCGGGTTTTCCGTGCCAAATCCACCTTTCAGAGCCTTGCCAAGGACAGTGTGGACGGATATTTCCACAGCGTCAGTATTCTCCACGATGGTTTCCGGAGAGAGCTGTTTTCTGATTCGATGCGATCTCAGTTGGGTGGTTATTCTGCAATCAGTGTGTTGCGGGATCACGCCGACGTCGCCGGCGATTTGGACCCTGTTTCTCTGGTCCAGTATCTGGATTTCAAGACCTACCTGGTCGGCGATATTCTGACCAAGGTGGATCGGGCAAGCATGGCCCATTCGCTCGAAGTCCGGGTGCCTTTGCTTGACCACAAGTTTGTCGAGTGGGTCGCCAGTTTGCCGGCCAGCGTCAAGCTCAAGAACGGTGAAGGAAAATACCTGCTCAAGAAGTCCCTTGAGAGCCATTTGCCGAAAGATATTCTGTATCGACCCAAGATGGGTTTCGGGGTACCGATTGGCACCTGGTTCCGGGGCCCGCTGGCAGAAACCGTGCGGGGGCTGTCCCGGGATCCTCTGCTGATGGACTCTGGTTATTTCAACCGCGACTTGATTAACCGGATTGTCGTGGATCATCAGTCCGGATTACGGGATCACAGCGCGCCTATCTGGCTCCTGTTCATGTTCCGGCAATTCCTTCAGCGTACGGAGCAACTCTGATGTGTGGCATACACGGACAAGTCGCCCTGAACCGGGGCGCGAAACTCTCGTCTGAACTGGTCAGGCGGATGGGCGATATTTCGGTGCATCGGGGTCCTGATGATGAGGGCATTTACGTCGGCACTGATGTCATACTCGGCATGCGACGCCTGTCGATTATTGATGTGGAGGGGGGGCACCAACCTCTGTCCGCGGAAGACGGCAAGGTGCAGCTGGTCTGTAACGGTGAGATCTATAATTACCGGGAGCTGAAAAGCGAGCTGGTTGCAGCGGGCGCGGTGTTCAAAACCGGGTCCGACAGTGAAGTCATCCTGCATGGCTACCTTGCCTGGGGAGCCGGGGTCGTCGACCGGCTCAACGGGATGTTCGCTTTTGCCTTGTGGGACGGTCGCCAGAACAAATTCATCCTGGTCCGTGATCGACTCGGCATCAAGCCGCTGTATTACTATCGGGACAATGACGTGCTCATGTTTGCATCGGAGATCAAGTCCCTGTTGCAAAACCCGGCCCTGGAACGGCAGATCGACCCGGCGGCGTTGGAAGAATACCTGGCTTTCGGATACGTCCCCGCGCCTCGAACCCTGTTCGCCGGGATCCGCAAGTTGCCGCCGGCAACGCGAATGGAGGTCGTAGGCGGACAGATCCGGTTGCACCGCTACTGGCAATTGCAGGGCGAGCGCACGGATCGGGGTATTGAGGAAGCCGACTGGAATCAGCGGGTGCTGGAACAACTGGAAAAGTCCGTCGCTGCACAGATGGTCAGTGATGTGCCCATTGGCGCCTTCCTGTCGGGCGGCGTTGACTCGAGTGCGGTCGTCGGTCTGATGGCCGGTCATGCGAGTGAGCCCGTCAATACCTTTGCGATTGGTTTCGAAGGCGGACCGGTTGAGAAGGTCTACAATGAACTGCCCTATGCGCGACAAGTGGCCGAGTTGTTCGGCACCCGACACGAAGAGATAGTGGTCAAGCCGGACGTGGTATCCCTGTTGCCAAAACTCTTGTGGCACATGGACGAGCCGATCGCCGATACCGCAATGGTGACAACCTATCTGGTGTCGGAGTTTGCCCGCAAGCACGTCAAGGTCATTCTCTGTGGGGTCGGCGGAGATGAACTGTTCGGCGGCTACCGGCGCTATCTGGGTAATCACTATGCAGCACGCTACCGTCAGGTGCCGGCCTGGATCCGGCAACGGCTGATCCGTCCGCTGGCGAGCCGTCTGCCGGCTGATCGGCATTCCCGGGCGCTCTCGACACTGCGTTATGCGAAAACCTTTATCGAGTCTGCCGAGCTGGACGAACGCAAAAGGTACCGGAGTTATATCGAGCTCGCCTGCGCCCGCGATCGCAAGGCACTGATGACCCAGCACCCGGCCGGCGGAGCCGATGCACTGGATCGGGCATTTGACCGGAGCGGCGACATGACGCCGCTACAGACCCTGATGGCGGTCGATCTGCAAACTCAACTACCCGATGATTTACTGCTGTTGTCGGACAAGATGACCATGGCCACCTCCCTCGAGTGTCGTGTGCCATTCCTCGATCACGAGCTGGTGGAACTCGCCGCGTGCTTGCCGGACCATCTCCGAATCCGCAAAGGCACGCTCAAGTATGTGCTCAAAAACGCACTTGGTGGTCTCTTGCCCGAGGATATTCTGCACCGGCAAAAGCGCGGATTTGGCGCACCAATGGGCGCCTGGCTGCGCAAGGAGCTGGCCGAGACCTTCGACAGTCTCGTCAATCAACGCAGGGTCGAAGCCCGCGGCTGGCTGAACTGGCCGGTCATTGAAGAGGTGATACGCAAGCACCGAAACCAGCAGGCGGACTATACCGATCTGTTGCTGGCGTTGATGAACCTGGAGTTATGGGCGCAAATCTATATGGACGGACAGGCGGCGGAGTCAATTTCCCGGCGACTCCAGTCAGCCGCATAAGGACAGACATGAGAATACTTTATATTTGTCACCGATTTCCCTATCCCCCTAATCGGGGCGGCAAAATCAGACCCTTCAACATGATCCGGCATCTGCATGAGCAGGGCCACAAGGTGACGGTGGTATCCCTGAGCCGCTCGCGCCAGGAGTCCCTGGCCGGTGAAGGGCTGGAGAAATATTGTGAGCGCGCCTTCTGTATCGAGGTGAATGAAAAAATCCAGAAACTG
>JASBTO010000017.1 GCA_030148365.1 Kangiellaceae bacterium | reverse complement strand
ACTCCAGCAGCAGTCCGTCACAGACCGCCAGCATATTTGTTACGTGATCAGTGACAGTTCCGAGATCCGTGAGGATCCCGAGCCGGCAATTTCCACCTGTGAATACGAACTGACAGGGCTCCCGGGCATCATGGGGCACCGGAAAAGGGTCGATTTTAAGATCTCCGACAGCAAAAGTCGAATAGCCCTCGATAATATTCAGCGACGCCAGTTTACCGTGCCGCTGCGCGAGGGCACTACCCCGGGTCATCCAGACCGGCAGCCGGTACTTGCGCGCCAGAGCTCCCACACCACCGATATGATCACTGTGCTCGTGGGTGACCAGTACCGCCGCCAATTGCTCCGGGGACTTGCCGAGCCGTGCCAGCCGCGATTCCACTTCCTTGAGCCGAAAACCGCAATCCAGCAATACGCAGGTATCGCGATATTCCACCAGGGTTCCGTTGCCGCGGCTACCGGAACCCAGGGATGCAAACCGCATGACTAGTCGTCGAGCCGACGGGTCTTGAACTTCTCCGCCAGCGGCGGATATATCTTCGTCAGTAGTTGCTCGTCCAGCGGTGTGCCGTCGACATCCATCATGGTCAGGCTGGTCTCGCCGTCCTGCCGGATAAGCTTCAACTGATAATTTCCGTAAGGCAGGTCCGGCAATACTTTGTCCTTGCCAAACAGCGAGGCCCAAAAACCTTCATCCGGATCTTCATAATCAAAATAGTACATACCCTGTCCCTGGTCCCGATCCACGGCCCTCAGTCCGACCTTCTCGAATACACTTGGTACCCGACTCCAGACGGTAAAGAATTCCTGATCGGCAATTAACGCAGGATTGTTGTTCCGGTCACGGCCAAGGCGCAGATTGATGCCGCCGGCACGAGCGACCCGCTCCGAGGCCAATTCATTGCGCTTGATATCATAATAAGCAATAAACCGGTTCATGAATCGGGTGGCCTGCCGCTCCGACGCAGCCTGTTCCTGCCACTCTCCGTCTTCATCCGGACGCACCTGTTTACCGGTCTGGGCCACCCGGACCCGGGTTTCAGTCCCGTCATCTGCGGCATGCAACTCCACCTTGAACCGGGCTCTTTCCAAGGAGTCATCGCCACCGAACAGGCGCTTTAGAAATCCCTTTTTGTCGCCTTCGAGCCAATCAGTAACGACAGTATGCCCCTGGGCGTCGTTGATCCGGGTACCGATATTATTCTCCGTCAGGTAGGCCTGGAGTATTTGCCAGACCTCGGGCGTTTCGTCCTGAATCCAGACCTGGGGAGTCTCGGAGGCTCTGTCAATCCGCACACCATCGCCGAGGGTCAGCACCAGGCTGGGCGCCTCAGTTTCCAGGGCCTTGCCAACCGGACCGGCAGATTCCACCGCAGGTACCGGATAGAGTTCCTGGAGTCGGTTGTCCTGATACCCGGGCGGCAACTCGAGGGGTTTCTCCTCCGTTGCTTCCAGATAGTCGTATTCGGAATCGTGGATCAGCCCATCCTCGCCATAAATCCAACTGCAACCACTGAGCAGTAAAATAAAGCCAATTGTCAGGAACTTGTGCAATGCCATGTATGATTTTCTCTAGTTAATCTTCTGTAAGTTTCTGATCGCGAGGTCAAATGCTCCGCTCACCAGATCCGTGTGCTCTGCCGCGAGTGGCGTCAGGGGTAAACGTATTCCCGGCCCGATACGACCGGTTTTGGCCAGGAGCCATTTGGCCGGTATGGGGTTCGACTCCACGAACAGGGCTTCGTGCAGCGGACGCAACCCTTCATCGAGCGCCCTCGCCTTGGCCCAGTTACCCGCCAATGCCGCCCCCATACACTGGCTCATGGACTCCGGCATGACGTTGGCGGTCACAGAAATCACACCTCGTCCGCCAGCCTGGACAAAGTCCAGCGCACTGGGATCGTCGCCGCTTAACAAGCTGATTTGATCCCCGCACAGGTCCAGAAGTTCCTTGACCCTGTCCATATCGCCGGTGGCTTCCTTGAGACCGGTGATGTTCGGGTGACCCGCCAGCCTGGCAACCGTTGCCGGCAACAAATCAGCCACCGTGCGACCCGGCACATTGTAGAGGATTACCGGCAGGGAGCTGGCATCAGCGACCGCCATATAATGCCGGTAAATTCCTTCCTGGGTCGGTTTGCAGTAATAAGGCACGACACACAAACCGGCCTGGACGCCAGTATCGGCAGCTGCCCGGGTCAGTTCGACAGATTTCTGCGTAGCGGCCGCGCCGGTGCCGGCTATGACCGGAATCCGGCCTGCCGACTGCTCAACTACAATTGCCAGCACCTGCTGGTATTCCTCGTGACTGACCGCTGCCGACTCCCCCGTAGTCCCCATGGCCACGATGGCCGAGGTCCCGGAAGCAACATGCCAGTCGACCAGGCCACGCAAGGCATCCTGGTCTATCTGACCGTCTGGCAACATGGGCGTGACCAGAGCCACAATACTGCCGAGTTGGAAATCTGCTGAGAGCATAGGGAATCCCGAATTTGCAAGTGCGCTATGGTACTGACGCTTTACCGTGCTGACAAGATCCCTTCGCGGGCAACAAAGGGCCAGAATTCGGTTGCGCCTTTTTCGGAGTTTGTCGTAAAGTGAAACCAGCAAGTCAATTCAGCCACCGGAGGTAGTAGTCGTTGAGTAAACCTCAAATCGGGAAACCCGCGCCGGCATTCGAGCTTCCCGCCACTGGCGACAAGAAGATTTCCCAGCAGGACTATAAAGGCAAGCATCTCGTCATTTATTTTTATCCCAAGGACAGTACTCCCGGATGTACCACGGAAGGCCAGAATTTCAGGGACCTCTATCCCGAGTTCCAGAAAGCCAACACCGAAATTATCGGCGTTTCCCGGGACAGCGTCCGGTCCCATGAAAACTTCAAGGCAAAACAATCGTTTCCCTTCGATCTGGTCTCCGATCCGGACGAAATGCTGTGCAAAGCCTATGACGTTATCAAGCTGAAGAAGCTCTACGGCCGGGAATATATGGGAGTCGAACGCAGCACCTTTTTGATCGACAGCAGCGGCAAACTCCGCGAAGAATGGCGCAAGATCAAGGTCAAGGGGCATGCCGAAGCCGTACTGGAAGCCGCACAAGCCTTATAAAACCAGAATTTCCTACAGACTGTAGCCGGGGGTAATCATGGTCAAAATCAAAATCAAGGGACGTCGCCTGTTTGTGCTCGATACCAATGTTCTGATGCATGACCCGACGGCGTTATTTCGCTTTGATGAGCATGATGTCTTCATACCCATGGTCGTTCTTGAAGAGCTCGACGCCGGCAAAAAAGGCATGTCGGAGGTCGCCCGCAATGTTCGTCAGGTCAGCCGCTTCCTTGATGAATTGATGGCCAATGCCACCGAAGAGGAGATGCGCAACGGTATTCCTCTCGACACCATCCACCAGAGTGAAAACGGCCCCCTGCTCGGCAAGCTTGCCTTCCAGACCAAGGAGCACTCCGATCGCCTGCCCACCAGCCTGCCGTCAAGCAAGGTCGACAACACCATATTGAATATTGCCCTGGCGCTGCAGGAGCACCACCCGGAGCAGACGGTTACGCTGGTCTCCAAGGACATGAACCTGCGCATCAAGGCAGCGATTGTCGGGGTCCACGCCGAAGACTACTTCAACGACAAGGTGCTCGACGACGTCGAGCAGCTTAATACCGGCTGGTTCGAATTGCCGGAAGATTTCTGGGAGACCCACAGCCGCGAAATGGACTCCTGGCAGGAGGAAGGCCGCACTTTCTACCGGGTCTCCGGTCCGCTGGTAAAAACCTGGTATCCCAGTCATTGCCTGTTCCATGAGTCCGACGGGTTCGAAGCCATTGTCAGGGAAATCAACGGTGATACTGCCGTAATCGAAATCGTCACCGACTACCGTAACAGTAATCATGCCATCTGGGGCATCACCGCACGCAACCGCGAACAGAGTTTTGCGCTGAACCTGTTGATGGACCCGGAAATTGATCTGGTAACCCTGCAGGGTCCGGCAGGCACCG
>JASBTO010000005.1 GCA_030148365.1 Kangiellaceae bacterium | reverse complement strand
TTTCGCAAACAGCAGCGAATCGAGTGCCCAGATCACACCCGTGACCAGGGTCGCAACGACAAGTACCAATCCGAAATCTATATTCATCCAGTCCCCACTATTTATCTTTGCCGACATGCAAGACTGCCAGGAAAGCGTCTTGCGGAATTTCCACCTTGCCGACTTGCTTCATGCGTTTTTTGCCGGCTTTCTGTTTTTCGAGCAGCTTGCGCTTGCGGCTGACGTCGCCGCCATAGCATTTTGCCGTCACATTCTTGCGCAGCGCCTTGACCGTAGAGCGGGCCACCACCTGGTTGCCGATGGCTGCCTGAATGGCCACTTCAAACATTTGCCGGGGGATGATTTCCTTCATCTTTTCCACCAGCTCACGGCCCCGGTATTGCGCCTGATCGCGATGGATGATCAGGGCCAGGGCATCCACCTTGTCGCCATTGATCAGAATATCGAGTTTCACCAGATTGGCAACCTGAAAGCGCTTGAATGCGTAGTCAAGCGATGCATATCCACGGCTGACGGATTTAATCCGATCAAAAAAGTCCAACACCACTTCCGCCATAGGCAACTCATAGGTCAGGGCCACCTGATTGCCGGCATAATGCATCTTGGTCTGCACGCCGCGTTTTTCGATGCAGAGGGTAATGACGCTGCCGAGATGCTCCTGGGGTACCAGGATATTGGCTTCGGCAATCGGCTCGCGAATTTCGTCAATGATGCCGAGATCAGGCAACTTGGCCGGATTGTCCACATTGATGATGTCGCCTTTCGTGTCAATGACTTCATAGACCACGGTGGGCGCCGTCGTAATCAGATCGAGATCGTATTCCCGCTCCAGGCGTTCCTGGACGATTTCCATATGCAGCATGCCGAGAAAACCGCACCGGAAGCCGAAGCCGAGGGCCGTGGAGTTTTCCGGCTCGAAAAACAAGGATGCATCGTTGAGGCTGAGTTTCCCGAGCGCATCCCGGAAGGACTCGTAATCATCAGAGCTGACCGGAAACAAGCCGGCATAGACCTGGGGTTTGACCTTCTTGAAGCCGGGCAGCGGCGCCGGCGCCGGCTCTTTGGTCAGGGTCAGGGTATCGCCGACGGGAGCGCCGTGGATGTCCTTGATGCCGGCAATGACGAAGCCCACTTCGCCGGCCCGGAGAATGCCGGTATCGGTGCGCTTGGGGGTGAAGACACCGACGCGGTCAACCTGATGATTCTTGCCCGTCGACATCACCTGCATCTTGTCACCGGTCTTCAGAGTGCCTTGCTTGACCCTGACCAGCGATACGATCCCCAGATAGTTGTCGAACCAGGAGTCGATAATCAGCGCCTGCAGGGGGGCGTTCTCGTCGCCTTCCGGTGCGGGAATGGCCGTCACGATCCGCTCCAGCAACGCTTCGATCCCGATACCGGTCTTGGCGCTGCATTGCACCGCATCCATGGCTTCAATACCGACGATATCCTCAATTTCCTGGATGACCCGATCGGCGTCAGCCTGGGGCAAGTCAATCTTGTTCAGGACCGGCATCACTTCCAGATCCTGCTCGATAGCGGTATAGCAGTTGGCCAGCGTCTGCGCTTCGACCCCCTGACCGGCATCCACCACCAGCAATGCGCCTTCACAGGCCGACAGGGAGCGGGACACCTCATAGGAAAAGTCCACGTGGCCGGGGGTATCAATAAAATTGAGCTGGTAGGTATGGCCGTCGGCCGCCTTGTAGTTGAGGGTGACGCTCTGCGCCTTGATGGTAATGCCCCGCTCCCGCTCCAGATCCATGGAATCGAGCACCTGCTCGGCCATTTCCCGGTGGGTCAGGCCGCCACAGAACTGGATCAGCCGGTCGGACAAGGTCGACTTGCCATGATCAATGTGAGCAATAATGGAAAAATTGCGGATATATTGGGTATAGGACATAAATTCAGGCGGTCACGCGCCGACAAGGCCGGTTTGGCACCGGCTTTTAGCAAAGCGGGCTATTGTAGCGGATTTCCTGACAAAGCACACCGCGCTGACGCTTATCAGCGCGGTGTTTCCGAGTTTATTCGCCAAGATCAATGGTCAGGAACCGGGAGCCCTGATTCGGTCGGGTGACCAATACCGCGATGCTGCCACTGTCCGGCAGGCTACCGAGGATCCGGTTGTAGTCGGCAATGGACTTGACCGGGCGCATGTTAAGGGTCTGAATAACGTCGCCGGGGCGAATTCCGGACTCTGCGGCAACGCCGGAAGGATCAACCCCCCGCACCACGACACCGGACTCGATGCCGGTGGCATCCCGGAGATCGTCGCTCAGGGATGTAACGCTCATGCCGAGGTTGTTGTCGCCCCTGAAAGTGCCGCCGTTATCGGCAAATTCCGGCTGAAAATCGGCCCGGCTGCCAACTTTTACGGTGACCGTCTTGCGTTTGCCCTGCCGGGCAATTTCGAGTTTGACCTTGCTGCCCGGTCGTTGCAGACCCACCAGGTAAGCCAACTCGTTATAGTTTTCGATGGGGTGTTCATCTACCTTCAGGACGATATCCCCGGCTTTCAGACCGGCCTTGTCCGCCGGAGCGTCTTCTTCGACATTGTTGATCAGGGCGCCATGCACGGTTTCCAGGCCAAAACTCTTCGCCAAATCATAGTCGACAGGCTGGTAGCCGACGCCGAGATAACCCCGATTAACCACCCCGTTATCCCGCAACTGGCCGACGATATCCATGGCGAGATTCATCGGAATGGAAAATGACAGGCCGATATTGCCGCCGGTTGCCGACAGGATTTGGGAATTGATCCCGACGACCTCACCATCCATATTGATAAGGGGGCCGCCGGAGTTGCCGCGGTTGATGGCAACATCGGACTGGATAAAGGGCACATATTGCTCGGTGCCCAGCGCCCTGCCCTTGGCGCTGACGATACCGGCGGTGACCGTTTGCTCAAATCCGAAAGGCGCACCAAATGCAAGCACCCATTGGCCCACCTTCAGCTTCTCCACATCACCGATTTTTGCAAACTTCAGGTTTTCGGCGTCAATCTTGAGCAGTGCGACATCGGTGCCGGCATCCTGCCCGATAATTTCAGCGGCAAGTTCCTTGCCGTTATGCAGCCGAACCTTGACCCTGTCGGCATCGGCAACCACATGCCGGTTGGTGAGCACATAACCGTCCTCGCTCAGCACAAAACCGGAACCGCCCGCCGTGCCCACCAACGTGCCCCGGCGCCTTGATTCAGCAAGAATGCTGACGACAACCGGCTCCACCTTCTCGACCAGGACGGTGAAATCAGGAAAAGTGTTGGCGGCTCTTGCCGGCCCGGCGGTCAAGAATCCGGACAGGAACACACAGAAAGCAATCACGGGTATTGTTATTCGCATTGAGAGTTATCTCCGTCAGTTCAGAAGTTTTTCAGTCAATGTTATGAATAATTATTGTCCGGTAAGTTCACCGGTAAAGTTAACCAGATGTTTCAGGTAAGGTTTTCCGCCACCGGTATCCGGCGTGGCAGGATCCGTACCATCTCCGGTACTGCGGTCTGCTCCATCTCGCCGCGCTTGATCATGGTCTTCGCGGCCAGTAAGCCGCCGGCAAAGCCCGTCACACCGGCCATGATGCTCATCACCTCATGGCTGCCCGGCAACAGAATTCGCGCCGCGACCGCACCGATTACGAGACCGGCCAGGGGCAATAAATAGACCACCAGGGAGGCTCGTACCAGGGTGTCTTCCGGGATTGCGATCATGACGTCATCACCCTGTCTGGCCCCCAGAGCATTGGCAATCCGGGTACGGAACAGCTTGCGCCCGAGGACTTTCGACAGGACACTGGTACCGCAGCCGGACTGGACAGCACAGGAATTACAGGTGGTCTTGATGCGGGTTTCCACCCAGGCATAATCCCCTTCGACGGCAACGATTCGGCCTTGCTCTTCAATCATGGGATCCGGAGTACCTTTTTTCAACCCGACGAATTATTGTAATCGACAATCCGAATCAGATCACGAGTGTTACTTGCTGCGATTGACCGCGCGGGCAATTTTCCGGGCCGTACTCTCGGGAATGTCTCCGACCACGGTAATACTGTGATCCCGCGCGACGAGATCATAGACCGTGGTCCCGCCCCGCCTCATCAGGCGGGACTTCTGGTTGCGGGCACCGGACTCAAAGGTATTGATAAAAACTGAAATGGAGGCGATGCCGTCACTGAACAGAAATGAGTAGGTATCCCCTTCCTTCTCGTTGGGCACCACGCCGGAAGAGCGCAGTTCAAAGCCGTCGGGCAGCCAGTTCATTTGCCAGTAGGGGTCAGGTTGCGACGCAGACTCAGATTGAGTTCGGGCGCCAATTACCCGGGCCCCCGGCAAACCGTCGTATTTCCCGGCCAGCGGTGAAACCAGAGCCTGCTCCGGCACCTGCTCGAAAATCTTCAGGGACACCACGACTATCTGCTCCCGCACTTCGCCGTCGTTGCCGATTAAATCGAAACGTAACAACATCCCGGTCTCTTCATCCATCCAGAAGCGGTAGCCATACCGGTAGTCATCTCCCGAGGAAACCCGGATCAGGCGAGCGTTGCGATCGGCAATACGGTCACGACCCAGATCTTCGAGGCGGTAATGGGCCTTGCCTTCGCGGATCCGGCGCACCAGAGTTTCGGTGATGGGGTTGGGTGTGGAGACTTCATCGAGCACGACCGGCGGTGCATTGTCAAAATAACAGGTCACCGTATCCTGCTCACGGATCACTTCCCGGATCTGGCCATCCAGATGGATCAGTCGTTCACGCTCGATGCCGTCCTCCACGCCATGGACAAGGCGCATGGACTCGACTTGCTGATTGCGGATATAGACGAAGGACAGGTCGTAATTAAGCGTGTGGAATGATCGGGACATCTCGCCGAGCCAATCTCGGCTGCCAACGGCGGCATCGTTATCGGCCGCTGACGCGCTGCCGGCGAACACCAGTATCAGCAGCCACAGGGCCAGGACGGGTTGCTGTGACAGCCGGTTACACATCAGTCATGCCGGGACTCAGGGATCTTCGGGCTGGTCTTCTTTCTGCTGCAGTTTCAACTGCTGTTTGCGCTCCTGCTCCAGTTTCTGCAGGCGCTCCAATTCGGCCAGATTGACCGGAATGCGCCGCTCACCGCTGACTACGCGGACATAGGGCAGGCTGCCATTGACCCCAAGGCTTGCGGACTTGGCGGTGTGGGCAAGAAACAGATCATTGATACGCTGGAGTTCCAGTCGCTCTGCCGGATCCAGCTGCTTGGCCAAATCACTGACATCCAGTTCCTGGGGCAACGGAGTCGAGACCAGGTTGCCCGGCGCGGGGCCGGTCATATCCGTTGAATCATTCATCTGCACACCGACCAGCGCCACGACGGCAACCGAAGCTGCCACAGCGAGACCGCCGGCATGATGCCAGAAACGGGATTTCGTGGACTTGATATTTCGGGGGGCCAGGATGGCAGGTTCGTCGGCGAGGCTGGAGCTGATCCTGGTACTGATATCCAGATGCATGGTACCGCCATCGTCCTGCATCACATCTCTGATCATGTGATAGCGGGACCAGATGACGTGCATCTCGTTGTCCTTCACCAATTGATCGACCGAGCCGGAAGCCAACTCCTGATCATCCATCAGGGAAGAAACAATCTGTTTTTGCTGTGATGCCATAAATCAGCCCTTAACTTGAAAAATCAATATCAAACCTTTATTACAGCCGCTGCCGCTCCGGTTACTGCCTATAGAGTGGCGTTTGCCAAATAAATTCCATCCGGTTTGCGTCCTGGTCAAACCTTCTGCGCTCCGTTTGACTCCGACAGATCTTCCGTTAACTGCCTGCTACCGCTTCAACAAGGGACTGACCCGCTTGTCGATCGCTTCCCGCGCGCGGAATATTCGCGATCTCACGGTACCTACCGGACACTCCATTACCTGTGCAATCTCTTCGTAACTCAGGCCATCCAGTTCGCGCAATGTGATGGCAGAGCGTAAATCGTCCGGTAGCTGCTCTATGGCATCAAATACCACATCCCGGAGCTCATCATGTAACGCCATGCGCTCCGGACTTGCTATATCCCTCAGACCCGTGTCCCCGGCAAATTGTTCCGCATCGACGGAATCTATATCCGTGTCCGGTGGCCGACGTCCCTGGGCTACCAGAAAGTTTTTCGCCGTATTTATCGCTATCCGGTACATCCACGTATAAAAAGCGCTGTCGCCACGAAAGTTGGGCAGTGCCCGGTACGCCTTGATGAAGGCCTCCTGCGCCACGTCCATGACTTCGTGCTGATCCTTGATATACCGCGAGATCAAATTCATGATTTTGTGCTGATACTTGAGCACCAGCACATCGAACGCTTTTTTATCGCCTTTCTGGACCCGCGCGACCAACTCTTTGTCGACTTCTGCCCCACTCATACGGGCACCCCAACAAGCCTCGTTAGTTTCACGCGCTCCGGAAATGGACTCCGCTGAAATCTAAAAGTTCGTTTTTGCATAAAAAAACTTCAACAAATTGAATAAATAATCCAAGATTGCGGAAACGGACCCTGCCCTCGAGGTTTGGCGTTATTGTGCCTGTTACTCCCGGCGGATGCCACTCAACCCACACCAGACACCTTTTACAGGTTCGAGCACCCGATTTATGAGCAAGGTTCATGACTGCGACATTCTGGTGATCGGCAGTGGCGCCGCCGGCCTGAGCCTTGCTCTGCGGCTGGCGGATCTGGGCAGCATCGCGGTACTCAGCAAGGGCGCAGTGACCGAAGGTTCCACCTTTTATGCCCAGGGCGGCATCGCGGCGGTGCTCGACGATGAGGACTCAGTCGAGTCCCACGTTCAGGACACCCTGGTGGCGGGCGCCGGCCTTTGTGACGAGGACGCGGTGCGCTTTACCGTGGAGAACTCCCGGGACGCCATCGAATGGCTGATCCGCAACGGCGTCGCTTTCAGCCGGGAACCGGACGCCATTGGCGATCACTACCATTTGACCCGGGAGGGTGGCCACAGCCATCGGCGCATCATTCATTCCCGGGATGCCACCGGTCGCGCGGTTGCCACCACCCTGGCGGGCGCCGTCCTCCGACAGCCGTCTGTGCGTTTGTTTGAACAATACATCGCCGTCGACCTGATCACCGACCGTTCGCCCGAGGACGTCGAAGCACGCTGCCATGGCGCCTATGCCCTGCATCTCGAGTCCGGGCTGGTCGAAGTGTTCCGGGCCCGCTACGTGGTATTGGCTACCGGTGGCGCCAGCAAGGTCTACCTCTATACCAGCAATCCCGACGTCGCCAGCGGCGACGGCATCGCCATGGCCTGGCGGGCCGGGTGCCGGGTCAGCAACCTGGAGTTCAACCAGTTTCACCCGACCTGCCTGTTTCACCCGGACGCCCGCAGCTTCCTCATCACCGAGGCCATCCGGGGCGAAGGCGGCTTGCTCAAGCGGCCCGACGGCAGCCGGTTCATGCCCGACTTCGACCCGCGCGCGGAATTGGCGCCCCGGGATATCGTCGCCCGCGCCATTGACCATGAGATCAAGCGGCTCGGCGTCGATTGCCTGTACCTGGATATCAGCCACAAACCCGCCGACTTTATCCGGGAACATTTCCCGACCATCTACCAGCGGTGCCTGGAATTCGGCATCGACATAACCAAAGAGGCCATTCCCGTGGTGCCCGCCGCACACTACACCTGCGGCGGGGTCGTGGTGGACTTGCACAGCAGGACCGATATAAAGGGGCTTTACGCCATTGGGGAAGTGGCCTGCACCGGCTTGCACGGCGCCAACCGGATGGCCAGCAACTCCTTGCTGGAATGCCTGGTATTCGCTCAGTCCGCGGCTGAAGATATCCGCGCCCGCTGGCGCACCGACAGGGCCCTGCCGGAGATTCCGGACTGGGATGAAAGTCAGGTCACCGATGCCGATGAAGAAGTGGTTGTGCACCATAACTGGCACGAACTTCGGCGATTGATGTGGGATTATGTCGGTATCGTGCGCACTGACAAGCGGCTGGAGCGGGCCTTGCGGCGCATCCAGTTACTGCAGCAGGAGATCCATGACTATTACGCCAATTTCCGGGTTACCAACGACTTGCTGGAACTGCGTAATCTGGTCCAGGTCGCGGAACTGATGGTACGCTGCGCCATGGACCGCAAGGAAAGTCGCGGCTTGCACTACACCCGGGATTACCCGGATCTGGCCCCCGTCGCCCGGGATACGGTGCTGTCTCCGGACGGCAAGTCCGAAGAGCCCGGTTCAGGCTGAAGGCGCCGCATCCGGCACCGCCACCACCCGCAAGCACCGGCTCAGGTGCCGGTAATCCGTATCCGACATGGCATCCCGCGGGATCAACAAACTGCCCTTGCGGTTGTTCTCTTCATAACGAAAAACCAGCCTCACCAGCCACGGCCAGACGACGGTGGAGCCGCACACCTGGACCGGCACTTCCCGGCCGTCCTGTTGCAACAGCCATTCGGTCTCCCGGAATATCACCATATTCACGGTTTGCACGGCCGGTCGCAGATTGCGGCGCCAGAGCCAGAGCAAATTGCCGATAAACAACACTGAAAAGCCCATTGCCGCCACCGGTTCCAGGCTCCAGAAACTCGCCAGAACCCCGAACCCGTGCAGGAACACCGTCACCGCCAGCAGCCCCGGAGATCGTTTCAGGCGCAGGTGATAGGTCTGGCTCATGTCAGGCCATCGTTGTACCGGCGAATGCGGGCGACCAGCTCGGAAAATTGCTGTGCCGGCGTTTCATAACCCATCAGCCAGGCAAAGAGATCCGGATCCGGCGACTCCAGAAAGCGGGCGAACAGTTCCTGCTCATCCCGCGACAGATCAGCAAAATTGTTTTCGAGCCAGGGTTGCAGGATAACGTCAAGCTCCAGCATGCCCCGCCGGCAAGCCCAGCGCAGTCGTGCGTAGGTTTCCTGATTTGATTCCATAGACTGATCAGCCAGAGGTTTTGACACATTGTATCGGCACCGCGCCGGCGAACCAACTTCACTGACGGTGCAATTGCCCGTTGGCACATTTACAATGAGCAGCATCTGCCAGACAATCGCACTCGCTCATTATGGGAAATCGCTGGATACAATGGTTGCAGGAACAGGGAGGCCAGTTTGGCGCCCGGGGGGAACTCACGGAGTTTCCGGTTTCGGAGCAGCACACGGACAAGGACGCCACGGATACAACCGACGGGCATATCGTTCCCCTGACCGACCTCGGGGTAATAAAAGTCAGCGGCCGGGACGCCGCCAAACTGCTTCAGGGCCAGCTGACCTGCGATATCCACAAACTCGACGACCAGCAGGCGAGCCTCGGTGGCTTGTGCGATCCCAAGGGCCGTTTGCATTCCATCTTTGTCATATTCCGGCGCCAGGATGATTTTTATCTGCTGCTGCCGTCGGAGATCCTCACCCACACCCTGACGACCCTGAAAAAGTATGCGGTTTTCTACCAGACCGATCTGAGCGACGTTACCGATGAGCTTGCCGTGATCGGTCTGGCTCCGGTGCCCGAAAGTGCAGGGCTTCCCCGGCGCCCGGAGGCTGCTTTTGGCAGCCATACCCGGGACGATATCTCCGTCATTGCCAGCCCGGTGTCCGGACAGGCAGCCATTCTGGTTTGTCCCGTCGGCAAGGCCCAGGAACTCTGGCCCCTGATGTGCAAGGTGGCCAAACCCGAGGCCACGGCCTGGTGGCAGGCACGGGAAATCGAAGCGGGAATACCGGCGATATACGGGCAAACCGTGGGGCTGTTTCTGCCGGCGTTCGTCGGCCTTGAGGACGCCGGCGGTGTCAGTTTTGACAAGGGCTGCTATACCGGTCAGGAGATCGTCGCCCGCATGCATTACCGGGGCAAACTCAAGACCCATGTGGCGCGGGGCAAAATTTCCGGCGCGACCGGAGCCGAGCCGGGCGCCAAAGTGATGCTGGATGACAAGTCCGTCGGCGAGATTATCCGCGCGGCGCCCTGCGATGGTGAGACCTTGCTGCTGATGACCCTCGCCGACAAGGCGTCAGGAAGCGATTCGCTGACCCTGGAGGAGACTTCGGAGCCGGTGACCCTGCTTCAGTAATCCGCAGACCCACCGGCAGTTTCAAGCTCCCGATTCAGATCGGCTCAAAGCCTTCCAACTCGGCGGCACTGCTGATAGAAATCTCCAGATCCTTGACCAGGCCATCCTTGAGGCTATAAACCCAGCCGTGCACGGTCACCGGTTGCTCACGGCTCCAGGCATCCTGTATTACCGTACTGTGGCAGACGCTTTTGACCTGCTCGATGACATTCATTTCACACAATCGGTTGACCCGGTCACTCTGGTTGTCAATCTTGTCGAGTTCGGCGTGATTGACCCGGCGAATATGTTTGATGTTGGCCAGCCAGTTGTCGGCCAGTCCGACCCGCTGGTTGAGCAAACTCGCTTGCACGGCGCCGCAGCCATAGTGGCCGCAGACAATGATGTGTTTGACCTTGAGAATGTCGACCGCGAACTGGATCACCGACAGGCAATTCAGATCCGTGTGCCGGACCAGGTTGCCGACATTGCGATGCACGAACAATTCTCCCGGCAGCAGGCCGACGATTTCATTGGCCGGCACCCGGCTGTCGGAGCAGCCAATCCACAGATAATCGGGATTCTGCTGTTTCGACAGGGTTTCGAAAAATCCCGGCTTTTCAGCGGCGATGGATTCAGACCAGCTTCGATTGTTTTCTAGAAGGTTGGCTAGCGGATGGGTCATGG
>JASBTO010000003.1 GCA_030148365.1 Kangiellaceae bacterium | reverse complement strand
ACCGGCAAGTTCGCCTGGCTGGCGATGTCCAGTTGACTGCCATTGAGTTTCAGCACTTCATCATCGAGTGCCAGATTGGCGAACGTGCCCGAAAGCCTGAGTGTCGGTGCCTGCAGCGTGACCCGCCGAAGGCTGGCGTCGTCGGCCTGAAAATCAAACTCCGCGCTGTCCATCTGCAATCGGGAGTCGGGATTGAAGGTCACTTGCAGCATTTCGTCCTTTAGTTGGAGCTTGCCGGTCCAGTCGACGGACACCTGCTCTGCGGTAACCAGCAGGTCATCCAGCTGGATCTCCCGATCCCGCGGCGGCAAGAACAGGCGAAAACCGGCGCCCAGAGTCAATCCCGACAAGGCCGTGCCCGTTGTTTCTTTTTGCCAGTGGATTTCGGGTACTTGCAGGGTGACGGTCCCGGTCGGTCCGGCAAGTTTCAGGCTGACAAGCCCCGACAGCCGGACGTCCTTGTCATCGCTCATCAAGGTCAGATCGTCCATGGCGCGAATGGCGATCTTTTCCACTGCATCGTTGTCCCGATACTCGTCCGGCCGGAGATAGTCACCGAGATGGGTTGATGCCGACTCCCGGAGCTGCGTGGCCAGTGTTGGCCCCGGCTGCAGGGAAAGATGGCTGGCACTTTCTATCGTAAGTTGCGTCCCGGCCGGTGTCATTGAGAGCCGACCGGAGGCTTTGAGCTCCGTGGGAGAATCCAGCAAGGCTCGCGTTAATGTGTTGGCGCCGAATTCTGTCATCCAGGGTTTGGCATCCGGTAACGCCAACAGCTCATTGAGGCGACCCGTCAATTCCCAGGTTGAATTAAACCGGTTATCTGTCCAGGACAAGGTATTCAAGTTGGCGAGCAACGACGTATTGTTGCCGGAGCCAATTTGCATTGCCAGGCCAGACAGAGTCCCGCTGCCAGGTGAAAGTATTAACGACAGGGGAGCTGCTTTGTCGCCGGGGCCGGGGATTTGAGCATTGATGGTGAGAGACTTCCCGGATTGTGAAACTCTGATTTTCTGCCAGTGAATATCCCGGGATTGATCAGCAAAAATCCGTGACAGCTTCAACTCATCAACGGTCAGGCGGTCGAGCGGCAGGTCGGGGATCTCTATGGCCTCCGGCAGTCCGGGGTCGTCACTGTCGGAAGCGTTCGGGCCTGTTACCTCCAGTGCTTCGACCGAGGCCGTACGCAACTGCCGTGCCCAGAGGTCAAAATTCATGACCAGATTGCGCGCCCTGATCCGGTAGGTGCCGCCACCTGCTTGCACCGTCAATGTCAGTTCCCGCGCTCTTGCCCGGTTCCAACCCGGGTACTCCAGATCCAGCGCCTGTACTTCCACTTCTGGTGGCAGCATTTTTGGCGCCAACCAGGCCGTCAGGCGTGGCAGCAACAGATAGGCGAGCGCCAGCAACACCAGCAGCGACGCCAGTATCCAGGCTGCCCATCGGGCCAGGCGGGATTGAAACCTCTTCAAAAATTGGTGCCGGTTGTAATCGCAAGTGGCCACCAGCATAGCCAATATTCCGAACCAACGCAGCATCCGGCTCAGGGTTCGCAGAAAAAGGGGGCAGGCGCAGGGGTAACGGTTTCTGAGGGGTGTTTTTTCTTCCTGAATATATCATTGGTAGCAGGGCTGAGCGTTACCCGGTCGGGCTGGATTTCACTTGCCGGGTAAAAAAATTTGAAAGCAAAGAGAGATACCGTTAGTTTTCCCGACACGAACTCATAGACGCGTCGGACACTCCAGTGGGACTGCGGGTGCAGTCGGGCGGAAAAACAAGAAGGACAAGCATGAAAACTCTTATGAAAATACTGGCGGGATTTGTGATGGTGATCGTCCTGGGGATCGGCGCCATATTCTTTTTCACCGCCGACATGGTTACGACTGCCGACGGGTTTTTTACCTCGGTAAAGAACGACAAGCTCGAAGAAGCCTACAGCTATCTTTCAGAGGACTTCCGGGCTGGCACCAGTGAGGCCGAACTGCAGAACTTTCTGGATCAAAACGGCATAGCTGACTTCAAAGAAGCTGACTGGCAGTCCCGATCGGTAAATGGTGGTCGCGGAAAGCTGACCGGCTCCCTGACGACGAATAGCGGCGGCGTGGTGCCGATAACCCTGAATTTCGTGAAGGGAGCGGACGACTGGAAGATCTACGCAATCGAGAAACCGGCCGCGGGTATCCAGCAGGAGGTCACGACCGCAGAAATGCCGTCCGAGCAGCAGCAGGTGCAACTGGTTTCCGAGTCCATGCTCGCCTTCGCCGAATCCCTGAATGCGGGGAACATGACCCGCTTTCATTCACACGTGTCGAACCTGTGGCAGCAGCAATTCAGTCCGGAAAAATTTGAACAGGCCTTTTCCGCGTTTCTGGGCAAGGGCCTTGATCTGACTTTTCTGAAAGGCATGAGTCCCCTATTCAGCACCAAACCGGTCATCAATGACGAGGGTCTGCTGATTATCCGGGGGCATTACCCGACGGAACCCAAAAAAGTATTTTTCGAGCAGAAATATATTTATGAGGGACTCGGCTGGAAGCTGGCCGGATTCAGCGCGGATATAAAATAGGCAGGCATGGGGATATCTATTCGCCAAACCAGGCAGCATGCCCGGCAGGAGTCCTGAACGGTGATTCCAGGAAAGTTGGGGCTGGTTTTGCTGATCTTCTGGAGTTGCGCGTCAGCTTCAGAGCAGCGCGGAGACGAAATACTGCTAAGGGAATTGATGCCGGGTGTCTGGCTGCACACTTCTTTCTACTCTTACCCGTCCGGTGCACAATACCCCTCCAATGGTTTGCTTGTCCGGGATGGTGAATCACTCACCCTCATCGACACAGCATGGGGGGAGTTGGCGACGCAACGTCTGCTCGAAAAGATTGATGCCGACACAGGTCTGCCGGTTGCCCGGGCGCTCGTCACTCATGCCCACGGCGGGCTGGCAGGTACGGATGTCCTTAAGGCTCACGGGATCCCGGTCTATGCCCACCCCCGGACAGTGGGACTGGCCGCGGAGATGGGGTTGCCGGTGCCTGACCGTAAACTCTCCGGCCTGGGTCAGGAGGGCTCGATGGCGGCTCTGGGAAAGTTGCAGGTTTACTACCCGGGGCCCGCCCATGCTACGGATAATTTGATGGTCTGGATGCCGGAGCAGCAACTGTTATATGGCGGCTGTGCGGTTCGGGAAATGGCAGCCAGGTCGATTGGCAATACTGCTCCCGGCGACATCAGGTCCTGGCGGGAAGTCATGGAAGAGACCGGCACCCGATATGGCGCTGCCAGGCTGGTCGTGCCCGGTCACGGCAAGCCGGGCGGAGTAGGGCTGCTGTCGCACACAGCCGCCCTGATCAACGTGGCTTTGGAAGAGCAGGACAACAGACACCCAAGGCAGAATTAATTTGTAAAGGAAGGCGTGCCATCGGGCGCACCCGGTGAACGGGTATCACCGATGCCTGATTGAGGAACTACCGCCCGGCAGTTGCGCCGGGTCTTGCAAATAATTTACCGTGGCCGGGTCGGAATAATTCAACGGACGGATAATGAAGGCTTTCATCTCTTACGCCGCTGAGCAATTCGAACTGGCCCAGGAACTGGCGCAGCGGCTCAAGAGCAATGGCGTCAAGGTCTTCTTTGATCGGGACAGGCTTCTCCCCGGCGATGCTTTCGATGCCAGCATCCGGCAGGCCATCGACAAAACGGATTTATTCATCTTCCTGGCCAGTGCTGATTCCCTGCGTACCGGTAATTACACGCTGACCGAACTCGGGTTTGCCGAGCAGCGATGGCCGAATGCCACCGGGCGAGTGCTGACGATACTTGTTGACGACACGCAACTGTCTTCACTTCCCGCTTACCTGCGCTCCGTGTCGGTCCTGCAACCCCGGGGTGACCCGGTGGCCGAGACCGTGGCGGTCGTCGACCGGATGGCAAGGCGCAGGCGCCGGGTGCGCCGGGCGAGTTATGCCGTACTTGCGGTCGCGTTGTTGCTGTCGTTAGTACTTTGGAGAATCAATATACAGCCGGTCTCCCCTTTTTTATTAAAGCTGGTGTCCGTCACTAAAACCGGTGATGACTATCATTTCAAAGCTGAGCTGCGCAACACGAGCGATCGCCATATCAGCAGCATGCGATTGTTTCCCGAGACCGACAGGGAAGGCGTCTACTTTTCCTCTTCCACGGAGTCGATCCAGCTCGCCCCGGGGGCACAAGGATCACAAGTCGTGAAAGCGCAACTCAAGCGACCCGGGAGCGAGTCATTCAATTGGCGGCTTTGTTGGGTGGTTGTCAACACATATGAACTGGACAGGGCAGAGGGGAAGATGTCCATTTACCAATTCATCGACGAGCATGGCAAGATGGTCTGCAGCCGATACCGGCCCTGGCCGGACTAAAAAACTGACCCGGCTTTGTTTTTGTGTGCGCTCTGAAACCAGGGAGTAATCGAAGTGCTTTTACCTTTCCATTTGTCCTTCGTCGTCACAGACAAAGCGGCCATCAGGAAATTCTATACCGAAGTCCTGGGGTGCCCGTTGGGCCGGGAGACCGAGGCCTGGTTAGATATCCTGTTTTTCGGCCATCAGCTTACCGTGCATCAGGCGACGAGTCGAAAACCGGCGGTCAAAATCGATCATTTCGGAGCCATTCTCGAGAAAGGGGAATGGCAGGAAATGGTAGCGAGATGCTCGGATCGGGAGCAGATAATTCTGATGCAGCCTTCGATCAGGCACCACGGGGAAGACAGGGAGTCCGGGAAGTTCAAGATCCGCGATCCCGCCGGTAATATATTGGAACTCAAGTATTACGTGGATTTCAGCGCTGCCATGGCCAGCCAATGTGAGTCAACATAAAGATTGACCGAAATGCCGGCTAGGTATACATTAAAGTTTACTTTTATTCGGAGTAAGTAAATACATAAGTAAACTCATGGGCATCGAAAAGATCGTGGTAAAGCAATATCAGGACAAGGTTGACCGGGCCGCCCGGCTGCTCGGTAACTTCGCTGTGCCCGCAGAAGGCTGGATCAGAACGGTTCGCAAGGCGCTGGGCATGTCCGGCTCCCAGTTGGCGGAGCGGGTAGGCGTGACCAAGGCGCGCATTTCCAAAGCGGAACAAGCGGAGCTGACCGGCGGAGTGACCATCCGGTCCATGCAAACCATGGCGGAAGCGATGAACTGCCGGTTTGTCTATGCGGTTATCCCGGAGCGGGAGATCGGGGCAATGGTCAGGGCGCGGGCGTTGCACAAGGCCCGGGAGCAGGTCAAGGCGGCATCGACCCAGATGGCGCTTGAAGATCAGGCACTCAGCGAACAGCAACTGGCCGATGAAGTTGAGCGTCTCGCTGACGAGATCCTGAAAAAGATGCCGTCCGACCTATGGAGCGATTAAACAGTTTCTGCGGATCCAGGCCCGGTCATCCGGGAATGAATGGCCAGCGATCAGGTTATATACCCGGGAGGCATGGAGATTAATGGACGATCCGGATGGCGCAACGCCAATCGACCCTTCCGAGCTCGAAGGACTGCGTTTCAGGCATGTGACCACTCGCGAAGAGCTGGATCAGCTCGAGCAAGTCAATGTCCAGAAAGGCATGGCCTGGCTCAAGCGTCAGAAAGACCCGGACATGCTCACCGAGGCCTTTGTCTGCAAGCTGCACCGGCAATTGTTTGGCGAGGTCTGGAAATGGGCCGGTCAGTTTCGCGAGACCGAAAAGAATATCGGTGTGGATGTCTCCCAGATCGCCATGCAGCTAAGGCTGCTGCTGGACGACACCCGCTACTGGATTGAACACGACACCTGGCCGCCCATCGAGCTGGCCGTCAGGTTTCATCACAAGCTGGTTTTTATCCACCCCTTTGCCAATGGCAATGGCCGTTTCTCCCGGATCATGGCCGACGCCATTCTCACCAAGCGTCTCAAGCAGCCGCCGATCGACTGGGCGGGCGGTCATGGACCGGCATCCATGGGCCCCCGTCGAGACGCGTATATTGCCGCGCTCCGGGCGGCGGACAAGGGGGACATGAGTCGTTTGCTCCGCTTTGTGGAAGTAGAGTCGGACTGACAGTATGAGCCGGAAAGGTGCCCCGAAATTTATTGATGTGATTTGCTGGAACCCGTGGTCAGCCAATCGCGGGCCGGCAAACGATCAATGGCTGCATGGTAGTAATGTGGAACTCGCAAGAGTCTGCAAGAGACCGGCTGGTGACTCGCGGTTAGCGGAGAGCCTAAACCAGGCCTATCAAGGTAGTGGAGGTTTCCCCTATGACTCGCTCTGTAAAAGAGTTGAAGCGCGCAGTACGATTATTGGCTTTCGATGAACGGAAACAACTACTTCGTGACC
>JASBTO010000191.1 GCA_030148365.1 Kangiellaceae bacterium | reverse complement strand
GCGCTATGATCGCCAGCGCCCTATTCTGCCGCCCGAGAGCCTGTTCGTACCGGTCGATGAGTTCAACCAGCAGATCAATCGCCGTGAGTCGATAGTCCTAGCCGGCCTCGAGGGCGCCGCTCAGGGTCATGACTTCAGCGGCAAACCCTTGCCGCCTCTCGCCATCGATCACAAGCTCGCCAACCCGGCGGCGCGGCTGCAGGAGTATCTGGATGCTTTCGACGGCAAGCTATTATTGTGCGCGGAGTCCGCTGGTCGCCGGGAGGCCCTGAAGGAATTGCTCGGCCGTCAGGATACCCGCCTTGCCCTGATCGACAGCTGGCAAGAATTTACCCATGCCGATGCCAATGCCTGCCTGACCATTGCGCCGGTCAGCACCGGCTTTGCATTGGCCGATCCGGCGCTTGCGATCATCACCGAGACGGAACTCTTCGGCGAGCAGGTGCGTCAGGTCCGGCGCCGCGAAGAGCCCGGCATCAATGCCGAGGATCTGATCCGCAACCTCGCCGAACTGCATATCGATGATCCCGTCGTCCATATCGAACAGGGGGTGGGCCGCTATCGGGGGCTGGAGAAAATCGTCACCGGTGACCTGGCGGCAGAATACATGGTGCTGGAATACCAGGGTGGCGACAAACTGTACGTTCCGGTCCATGCCCTGCACCAGATCAGCCGGTACTCGGGTGCGCCGCCGGAAATCGCGCCCTGGCACAAGCTGGGCAGCGAGCAGTGGCAGAAGGCCCGTAAAAAGGCCCAGGAAAAAGTCCGCGACGTGGCCGCCGAATTACTCGATGTCTACGCCCGGCGGGCCGCCCATCCGGGCGTTTCCTTCGAAGTGGCGCCCACTGACTATGAAAAATTCATTGCGGACTTTCCCTTCGAGACGACTGATGACCAGGAAAATGCCATTCAGGCCGTGGTCACCGACCTGCGCTCCGATCAGCCCATGGACCGGCTGGTTTGCGGCGATGTCGGATTCGGCAAGACCGAGGTGGCGCTACGGGCCGCCTTTATTGCCGCCCAGTCGGGCAAGCAGGTGGCCTTGCTCGTGCCGACCACCCTGCTCGCCGAGCAGCATTACGAAACCTTTACCGACAGGTTTGCCGACTGGCCGATGCAGATTGAATCCCTGTCGCGGTTTCGCACCGGCAAAGAGCAAAAGCAGGTGCTTGAGGGGCTCAAATCGGGTCGCGTTGATATTGTCATCGGCACTCACAAGCTGATCCAGGGCGATGTCAAATTCAAGCAACTGGGCCTCGTCATCATCGATGAAGAGCATCGCTTCGGCGTACGCCAGAAAGAACAACTCAAGGCGTTGCGCGCCGAGGTGGACGTGCTGACCCTGACCGCAACGCCTATCCCGCGGACCCTCAACATGTCCATGTCCGGCATGCGCGAACTGTCGATTATCGCGACGCCACCGGCCCGGCGTCTGTCCGTGAAGACCTTCGTCAGAGAGTTCAACCGGCCCTTGATCCGCGAAGCCATCCTGCGGGAAACCCTGCGGGGTGGTCAGGTCTACTTCCTGCATAACCAGGTCGACTCCATTGAACGCATCGCCGGCGAGTTGCGTGAACTGGTACCGGAAGCGCGGATCCTGGTCGCTCATGGCCAAATGCGGGAACGGGAACTCGAGCAGGCGATGCGGGACTTTTATCACCAGCGTTTTAATGTCCTGCTATGCACCACGATAATCGAAACCGGCATCGACATACCCAACGCCAACACCATTATCATCAACCGGGCCGATCGCTTCGGCCTCGCCCAATTGCACCAGTTGCGAGGCCGGGTCGGGCGTTCCCATCACCAGGCCTACGCCTACCTGATGACCCCGGAACACCGCAGCGTTACCGCCGATGCGCGCAAGCGCCTGGATGCCATCGCCAGTCTCGAGGATCTCGGCGCCGGCTTTACCCTGGCGACCCACGATCTGGAAATTCGGGGCGCTGGCGAACTGCTGGGCGATGAACAGTCCGGCCAGATCCAGTCTGTCGGCTTCAGCCTGTATATGGAAATGCTCGAAAACGCCGTGACTGCCCTCAAGGAAGGCAAGGAACCGAGCCTGCAACACAGCCTGTCAAGGCAGACCGAAATCGATCTCGGTATCCCGGCGCTGATCCCCGACGACTATGTGCCGGACATCTCCATGCGCCTGTCCCTCTACAAACGTATTGCCGGGGCCCGCTCGGATCAGGATCTGGACCGGTTGAAGGTCGAGTTCATCGACCGCTTCGGCCTGTTGCCCGACGTCCTGAAAAACCTGTTTCTGGTGACCGGCCTGAAAATACTCGCCACGCCCCTCGCAATCGCCAAGATTGACCGGATCCACAGTGGCCTTCGCTTCCGCTTCCAGCAGGAAACCCCGGTCGATCCGGCGACCATCATCGGGTTGATCCAGCGCCAGCCCTGGCGATACAAGCTCAGCGGCGCCAATGAAATCCGTATTCTCCTTGATGAGGAAGTACCGATGGAAACCTTGCTGGCCGAGTCGGAAAAGTTGATCGCGTCCCTGTTGCCCGCAGCCTGAGACTACGTATACCCGGCGGCCCGGCGCGTCTGCCGCCCGCCGCCGTGGCGCGTCGGGAAAACACATTAATAAACAACGAATTTCCATGCTACACTCGCCGTGAATTCTGAAATTAACCATCATCGGACCATGCTGAAAAAATTCACCGTTTCCCTGTCCCTTTTGCTCGCCGCAGCCGCCGTTCACGCAGCCGAACCCGTGTTTGACGTGGAGGTTGTCGTCTTCAAGCATCTCGATTCCGAGTTCTACAGCGGCGATCCCGAAGCGATACTGAGCGAGCGGGAGTGGATTATCCCCGATGGCGAGGACAGCGACCTGGTCACCCTCAACCCGACGCAATTGCAACTTGGCGGCGCAGTCGCGCGTTTGCGACAGAGTGCCGCATTCCGGCCGCTGCTGCATACCGGCTGGCGGCAACCCGTTCTGAGCCGGCAACTGACGTCCTGGATCCCGATCGACACCGGTGACGAACTGCCGGAATTCCCGGGAACGGGCCGGGAATTTGAAGGCGCCGTGCGGATCTACAACAACAGTGGCCTGGTCATTGACCTCGATATCCTCATGCGTGCTGAAACCGAGGTCCCCACCGAGCCGGAGGAAACCTTCGAGCCCGAAACCGGGATGGACATCAATGCCGATTCAGAAACCGATCCGGAAACCGGATTGGTACAGGAGCCGGCAAGCGATCTGGCCGCGGATGCGGACGAACTCCCGGACGCCTCCGAACAGAACGCCTTTTCCTGGCAATCGGCGGAGCAAGAGCCCGAGCTGATGGTGACCGTACGGGGCGCGACACGTTTGCGTGAAACCCGCAAGGTCGACAGTGACAACCTGCAGTATTTCGACCACCCGAATTTCGGGGTCCTGGTCAAGCTGACCCCCTGGTCCGCGCCGCTGGATGATAGCGAGCCGGACACTGGCGGGCTGGCATCTGCCGCCGGAAATTGACACAATCCCCCGTCAACAGACAAGTCCTCTGATTCGGAGTAACTGACAGAATATGAGCCAGATTATTGTACTCGGCGCCGGTATGGTGGGTAGCGCAATGGCCAGAGATCTGGTCCAGCAATACGATGTCTGTATTGCCGATGTCGACAAGCTGCAACTGAAAAGACTCAAGCAGAAGGCGCCGTCACTCTCTACCCTGCAACTGGATTTCGCTGATACCGAGGCCTTGCAGACCGAACTCGCGCCTTACGATCTGGTCATTTGTGCCGTCCCCGGACACATGGGCTTTGAAACCCTGAAAGCAATTATTTCCGCCGGCAAAAACGTGGTCGACATTTCCTTCGCCGAAGAGAACTGTCTCGACCTCGACTACCTTGCCCGCAAGCATGAAGTTACCGCTGTGTTTGATTGTGGCGTTGCGCCCGGCATGGACAACCTGCTGCTCGGCTTTCACAACAGCCGCATGCAGGTGACCGAATTTGAATGTCTGGTCGGCGGCTTGCCCCGGGTCCGCAAAAAGCCTTTTGAATACAAGGCACCCTTTTCCCCGATTGACGTGATTGAAGAATACGTCCGGCCGGCACGGTTCATTTCCCATGGCCGTATGGTTACCCGGGAAGCACTGAGCGATCGGGAGTACCTCGACTTTGAACAGGTCGGCACCCTGGAGGCTTTCAATACCGACGGGCTGCGCAGTCTGATGCAGACCATGAATCATATTCCGAACATGAAGGAAAAAACCCTGCGCTACCCGGGCCATGTGGACATTGTCCGGGCCTTGCGGGATTCGGGATTCCTGTCCTCCGATCCGATTGAGATCAAGGGCCTGAATATTCCGCCCATCGAGATGACGTCCAAGATCCTGATCAACGACTGGAAGCTTGGTGCCCGGGAAGAAGAATTTACCCTCATGCGGGTCACCATCAGCGGCGAAGAAAATGGCCGGCACAAAAAATACGTGTACAACCTGTACGACGAGTATGATCACATAACCCATACCTCGTCGATGGCGCGGACCACCGGCTACACCGCCACCGCGGTCGCCAACCTGATCCTGCGCGGAAAATTCAACAAGCACGGTGTATTCGCGCCTGAATCTCTTGGCGCACATGCTGATTGCTGCAAATTTGTATTGGGTTATCTGGAGGAACGCAAAGTCTATTACAAGCGTGAAGAATGCCAGATGGACGACAACAACCAAGGCTGATAAATCATGAAACCACTGAAACAGGAAGCTATTGACGAAGCACGCGAAAGCTTTCAATACTTCGACCGCGACAACAGCGGCGAGATTGACGTCAACGAGTTTGAAAAGTTGTTGCGGGTCCTGTCACCGGGCGCTACCCGCGAGCAGGCAGAGGAAGGTTTCCGCTATATCGACGACAATGAAGACGGCAAGATCGATTTCGAGGAATTTCTGGGCTGGTGGCAAACTTGCTGGTGGGAATTCTGACGCCGGCAAATTGCCGCCGCACGCCAGAGTGTCCCACAAGAAGCGTCAAATCGCTCAGATTTTCATGGCTTTGCTGGTTTGCTGCCAGAGCTTGTCGTTTTCGTAGAGGCCGTAAAGGTTGTCGGCATTCTGGATGAGGGTCGCTGCAAACTTTTTCTGGGTCTCGGCATCTTTCAGTTCCAGCTTGCCGGTCTCAATACCCTGCTGCAGGCGCTCGGCCTTGAGTTGCCAACTGAGGCTGAAGTGACGCAGCACTTCCCGCGGTGATTTGGCATTGTCGGCATGAATATGGTCGGTCGCAACCTGGCCACTGATGACCCAGATGTAGCGCGCGCTCTCTTCTTTCAGGCGCACCCGCCAGATACCGATGATCGGCGGCAGACACTGACTCTCGGTCTGCATGACCCGATCGACCTGAAAACCCAGCCGGTTACAGTATTGAATGGTCTTGGTGTATTCCTGCTGCATCCATTCCTTGTGTTTTTTCTCCACCTCTTCCCGGGACAATGCGGAGTTATCTTCTGTCTGAAACGTCATACGGCATTTACTACTCTTGTGAAAACAACTCCCGGATTGTACTGACAACGGCGGCGAATGCCAAAAAGTTTTGTCTTGCGGTGTGAATGGCGGCTCAGGACCGGCGGAACTGATCGGACCACGCTCAACGACGCAGGATATTTTGTAATACTTTCAGTAATTTAAAGATCCCACCCCTGATTTACCGCCCGGCCTTCTGCCCGCCCGCTGCCTAAAATTCGCTGGCCTCACGCCCGATCCGGTGGTATGGTAGCGCCGCCGTTTGGGGTGTGGATTTTCGTGCCTGTAAAACAGGCCAAAAATCAGGCGCTTCAAGCGCTTATCAAAAAAGTCTCAAGCTGCATTCTTTGAAATTGCATCTGTATTTCGCAACCAGAATTACTCAAGAGGTAAAAGCATGGATTTTCTGAAGGAACTGGGCATTGAAACCGTCAACCCCGCCACGACATGGGGCGAAGGTTGGAGCGATACCCAGGACGCCGGCACAATCGAGTCAATCAGTCCCGCAACCGGCGAGGTGATTGCCAAGGTCAATGTCAGCTCAGCCGCCGATTACGACAAGATGATGGCTGAAGCAGAAGCCGCCTTTGAAGAATGGAAGAAAGTCCCTGCCCCCCTCCGCGGCGAACTGGTCCGCAAGATTGGCCAGGCCCTGCGCGAGAAGAAAGACGCTCTCGGCAGCCTGGTGTCCCTGGAAATGGGCAAAATCAAGGCCGAAGGCGACGGCGAAGTCCAGGAAATGATCGACATGGCGGATTTCGCTGTTGGTCAGTCCCGCATGCTGTACGGCAAGACCATGCACTCCGAGCGCCCTGAACACCGCATGTACGAGCAGTGGCATCCTCTCGGGATTACTGGCGTCATTTCCGCGTTCAACTTTCCGGTGGCCGTCTGGTCCTGGAATGCCTTTGTCGCTGCCGTGTGCGGCAATATCACCGTCTGGAAGCCCTCTCCGAAGACTCCCCTGACCGCCATCGCAGTCCAGAAAATCTGCAACAAGGTCATGGAAGAAGCCGGCTACAAGGGCATCTTCAATCTGTTTATCGACGGCGAGGACAACGAACTGGCAAGCCGCTTCATCAATGACAAGCGCGTCAAGAAAATGTCCTTTACCGGCTCCTCCACCGTCGGTCGCATGGTTGGCGTCAAAGTCGCCGAGCGTATGGGCAAGTGCCTGCTGGAGCTGTCCGGCAACAACGCCCTGATCGTCGACGAAACCGCCGATCTGAATCTCGCGGTGCCGTCCATTGTCTTCGGCGCAGTCGGTACTGCCGGCCAGCGTTGCACCAGCACCCGTCGTCTGTTTGTACATGAGAGCCGCGTCGACGAAGTCACCGACGCCGTGGTCAATGCCTATGGCCAGGTCAAAATCGGTGATCCCCTCGACACTTCCGTGCTCATGGGCCCGCTGATTGACCAGAATGCCGTCGACAACTACAAGAAAATTATCGAGAAGGCGAAGTCCGAAGGCGCAGAAGTTCTGACCGGCGGTGAAGCCATCGACGGCAAGGGCAATTTCGTGCAGCCGACCGTCATCAAGGCCAAAAATGATTACGAAGCCGTGCAGACCGAAACCTTTGCACCGATCCTGTACATCATGAGCTACAGCAAGATCGAAGACGCCATCGCCATGCAGAATGACGTGCGTCAGGGTCTGTCCTCCGCCATCTTTACCAACAACGTGAAAAATGCCGAGAAGTTCCTGTCCGCCGCGGGCAGTGACTGTGGTATTGCCAACGTCAATATCGGCACTTCCGGTGCGGAAATTGGTGGCGCATTTGGTGGCGAGAAGGAAACCGGCGGCGGCCGCGAAGCCGGTTCTGATGCCTGGAAAGCCTATATGCGACGTCAGACCAATACCATCTTCTGGGGCGACAAGCCGACCCTGGCACAAGGTATTGAATTCAATTTAGGTTAAGATAATGGTCCCCGACCGTCCGGTGACGGTCGGGCAGCCTTGACTGAACCCAACATTCGGGGAGTAGAAATATGGCAGTGTTCAACCTGCGCGCCTATGACGATCATGAAGAAGTGGTCTTTTGCCGCGACAAGGAATCCGGTTTGCGGGCAATTATCTGCGTGCACAATACCAACCTCGGCCCCGCCGTGGGCGGTTGCCGCATGTGGGACTACAACTCTGATGAAGGCGCCCTGATTGACGCGCTGCGTCTGTCCCGGGGCATGACCTACAAGAATGCCATGGCGGGCCTGTCCATGGGTGGCGGCAAGTCGGTCATCCTCGGCAACTCCAAGACCATGAAGTCCGAAGCCCTGTTCCACGCATTCGGCCGCTTCGTCGACAGTCTCGGTGGCAAGTACATCACCGCCGAAGATGTCGGTATCAACCCGGCGGACATGGCGCTCGTGCACCAGGAAACCCCTCACGTGCTGGGCCTTGAAGGCAAAAGTGGCGATCCGTCTCCGGTCACCGCCTATGGCGTCTACACCGGCATGAAAGCGGCGGTCAAACACAAACTCAACCGCTCCAGTCTCGATGGCCTCAAGGTGGCCGTGCAGGGTCTCGGCCACGTCGGCTACTACCTGTGCAAGCATCTGCACGATGACGGCGCCGAACTGATGGTCACCGATATCAACAAGGAAAGCATTGATCGCGCCGTGACCGACTTCGGGGCGACCGCCGTTGATATCGACGCCATCTACGAGCAGGACGTGGACATCTATGCGCCTTGCGCGCTGGGCGCGACCCTCAACGATCAGACCATCCCAAAACTGAAGGCCAGCATCATCGCCGGTGCCGCCAACAATCAGCTTGCGGAAGATCGCCACGGTGTCGACTTGCGTAAACGGGGCATTCTCTATACCCCCGATTACGTCATCAACGCCGGCGGCATCATTAACGTGTCTTTCGAAGAGAACTACAACCAGGAAGCCGCGCTCAAGAAAGTGGATGAGATTTATAACACCCTGCTCGAGGTGTTCCACAATTCTGAAATCGAAGACAAGCCCACCAACGAGGTCGCGGACGAAGTCGCCCGCCGCCGCGTGGAACTGGCCAAAGGCCGGTAACCGTCAGTGGTTTGACAAGGCCGGCATTGCCGGCCTTTTTTATGCCCGTTTGCCGGGGTCGCCCGGCATTCGCCAACCTGTTCCGGGCCTCATCAGACCTTGTGGGGCGCCGGAATTTGCCCCGACCGGTCCTGCCACCATCGATAGCCGAGACCCAGCAGATTGGCCGCAATGATCAGGCCGGCGCCAATCAGCTTGTTGGCGGTCAGCGCCTCGCCGAGGAATATCTGGCTGAGAGCCAGTGCCATGGGGACATAGAGATAGTAAATTACCGACGTCACCACGTGGGGCAACTCGGTAGAGACGCGAACCCAGAGACTGTGGGCAATCAGGGTGCAAAACACACCGAGAACCGCCAGCCACAGCCAGTCGGTCGCTACCGCCCGGGTATCGACGAACGGCAACCCCAGGCTGAACAATACGAGGGCT
>JASBTO010000267.1 GCA_030148365.1 Kangiellaceae bacterium | reverse complement strand
GGTCAGCCGGATGAGCTCCTTGGCAACATCGCGCAGGGCCTGGCCTTCGGTCTTGCCGCCCGCCAGTGCTTGCTCATAGAGTTCGACCTGGGCGTGGGCGCTGGTGCCCCGATCGACAATCGTCAGGGCGTGAGCGACTTCATCCTGGCAGTCGAAAAACTCGGCATCTTCCTTGATGAGCTCGAGTAACTCTTCCAGCAACTCCCTGAACGGACGGATTTCACCGAGTCCGATGTCGATGAGTCCGGCTTCGGCGCCGTAGCGCTGCGCCCGCCAGCGATTTTCGTTAATCAGGATGTTGGCATAAGAGCGCCACTTCTGGTTCCGACACCGCAGCCGGTACAGGGTGCGCATGATGCAACGGGTGAGGCTGGCAATACAGACGGCATCTTCGACCCGCGTGCAGATGTCCGTAATCCGCATTTCCAGGGTTGGCCATTTGACCGAAGGCCGCAGGTCCCACCAGATTTTGCTGGGTTTGTCGATGGCGCCGGAATTCACCAATACCCGGATCAGGCGATCATATTCACCATAACTGTCGAACTGCTCGGGCAACCCGCTGCGGGGCAGGGTATCGAACATGGTCAGGCGAAAGCTTTGCAGGCCCATGTTCTTGCCACGCCAGAAGGGTGAGGAGGTACTCAGGGCGAGCAGATGAGGCAGGAAATAGGTCGTCTGGTTCAACAACTCAATACGCATGTCCGGATCTTCGACGCCAACATGCACATGCATGCCGCATATCAGCAGCCGCTTGATGATAGTCTGGAAGTCATCGACCAGCGAGTTGTAGTGGTCACCTTCGGAGGGCACCTGCTCATCCCAGTTGGCGAATGGATGGGTTGAAGAGGCCATGATGGTCAGGCCGTAGGGAGCCACGGTTTCCGCCAGGCCGCCGCGCAAGCGCAACAGTTCGTCCCGGGCCTCGGAAGAACTTGAGCAGATTTTGGTACCGATTTCGAGTTGGGAGCGCAGGAACTCCTTGGTCACCTGGTCGCCGAAACGTTTCGTGAGTTTTTCCATCATGCCGTCCGGCGCTTCGGTAACCAGACTGCCGTCGGCCAGGTTGACCAGCCAGTATTCTTCTTCTATGCCTATCGTAAAACTGGGTTCCGGTATCATCAGTTGTATTCTCCTTCCCTGAAATCTCCTGTAATCAAAGGCTTCAGCGCACGCGCCAGGGTGCGGCACCAGCTCTTTGCCCTGTCTTCAGTGTTAATCAAATCCTGGCGAAGTTCCAGGGTGATACTGCAGTGATGACGACGCTGGCCGTGATACTCAAGGGTGAAAGCGCGCATTTCCTTGGCCGAATAGGGTTTGTTGTGACCAATAATCAGATGGGGATCCTCGGCGTGGATCCTGTCGATAATGCGGGTGGCCAATATCTCGTCCTCATCCCACATGACGCCGATTTGCCAGGGCCGCCGGAAGCCCTTGTAGACGGGCGTAAAGGAGTGAATGCTGAGGATCAGCAAGTTCCCGTGGTGGGCTTCCAGGCGCTCGACCTGCTCGAGAATAGCGCGTTGATAAGGCCAGAAAATTTTCTCCAGGCGGGTCTCACGATCCCGGTCGGGCAAGTCGATATTGCCGGGTACCACCACATCTTCGCTGCATTCAGGGACACTTGAGACGTCGAAAGGCCAACGATTGCAGTCGATGACCAGCCGTGAATGTCGGCACAGGACCGCGGTTGCGCCAAACTCGCCAGCCAGTGAACGGGCCACCCATTCGGCGCCGCCGTCCCAGGCGATATGTGTGGTCAGTTGATCCGTGTGCAGGCCAAGGTTGGCGAGGTGTGCCGATATATGATTGCTGGCATGGTCGCAGACCAACAGACACGGCAGCGTGGAGTCGGCATTCATCAGCTCGAATGCCGGGCGGAATCCGGGACTGTCAGTGATTGCTTCCATGGCGCCGTTTCCTATTGATAGCGTTTGTCCTTGTGACGGATCCAGCCGCCGGGCTGGTTGCCCGCCGGATCATGATGGGTCCAGTGAACAACGCCGCCCTGGTGATTCCACTCGTAGATACCCTTGATCTCGACAGTGTCGCCCTTGCCCAGATCCGTAACTCTTGGCGCCAGATCGATGTTGTGCGCAATCAGCAGACTGTGACCGACGGCAAGTTGTACGATAAAACGTTGGTGCCGTGGTGCCTGGGTATCGTCGGCAAGCAACCGGCTGACACTGGCGGTAATCTCGACCGGGATCCCGGAGCGACGGTTCTCGAATGCATCGAGTATGACGGATTCCTGCCCGGCTGAAGGACTGGCGGGATTCCCCTTGTCTTTATAGTGGGGATAGAAATATACCAGGCTGGAGAGTACCACCAGCGCCAGGATATTCGCGATGCCAAATTTTTTGCTCATGAAACTCCGGACCCGAAGGGTGAAAGCTTATTGTTGCAGGCATGACGATGATTGCAAGAAATAATCCGACCTCGATGAGGTCGGTACCAGCAGGATATAGCGGTTATTGTTGACCAGATTTGGTTTCCGGTAACCGGACTCAGATGGTCCGGGAACTCGCGCGTCCGACGGATGATACTTGGCAGCATTTGCCAAGTCCGGTATGGTTTGGATTGGCTCCGGAGAGGCAGATCAGAAAAAGTTTTGCCCTGCAGTTTGCAGCAATGTGCGGAAACACGGGGCGCCACTGACACACGACAGGAGGTTGAAATCATGGCAGGTAAATTTGTAATTAGCCGCGGCAAGGACGGCAAAGACTATTTTGCGCTCAAGGCAGGCAATGGCGAAGTCATCCTGCAGAGCCAGGGTTACACATCCAAATCTGCATGCGAGTCCGGTATAGACTCGGTGCGCAGGAACTCTCAAATCATGGAGCGATTCGGCAAGGAAACCTCCACCGACAACCGCTTCTTTTTTACCCTCAGCGCCAGCAATGGTCAGCAGATTGGCCGTAGCCAGATGTACAAAAGCGAAAGCAGCCGCGATCAGGGCATTGCCTCTGTGGCCAGCAACGCGTTGGGCGCTACGGTCGTCACCGAAGATGACTGACTATCTCTGAATATCCCATAGCGCTAGTTTTTTTCCGGACCGGCACCGGAGCTTTGACCCGGAGCGGCCCCGGCCCTCAACAGGGAGAATTACCATGACCATCCAGACAGGCGACAGGATTCCCGATGCAACTTTGAATATCATGTCAGAGGAAGGACCCGCGAACCGTACCACGGGAGAAATATTTGGCGGAAAAAAGGTGGTGCTCTTCGCCGTCCCCGGGGCTTTCACGCCGACATGCTCCAACGCCCATTTGCCCGGATTCGTCAGCAAGGCTGACGAAATCCGCGCCAAAGGTGTTGACGAAATTGTCTGCATGGCCGTCAACGACGTTTTCGTCATGGACGCCTGGGGCAAGAGCCAAAATGCCGAAAACATCCTGATGGCCGCCGATGGTAACGGCGAGTTTACCCGTCAACTCGGCCTGGAACTCGACGCCACCGGCTTCGGCATGGGCCAACGCTGCAAACGTTTCGCCCTGGTCGCCGACGATGGCAAAGTGGAACTGGTCAACGTTGACGAGTCCGGACTGGACAAGTCGTCCGCGGAGACGATTCTGCAGGCTCTCTAGGGGGCGGGAAAGATCCTGCTCACCACCCTGGTGTGGCGGGAGACAGGCTGTTTTATTGACGAGTGAAAAGTTGCTTGACGTTTACCTTGGGGGGCCCTAAATTTCCGCATCAGACACAGGGGTGAAGCGGGCAGTGGTCCGGCTGTCGACTCCTCTGGCATCATGACGGTGGTGATTGCCGGCATGAGCATTAACCCCGGCATCCCAGGTGCCACTGTGGAATAACAAGAAATGCAGGAACCCACCGCGCTCAGTCTGATCCCTCCCGTGGTCGTCCTGACGCTCGCGCTACTCAGCCGGCGGCCGATATTTTCTCTGTTGGCCGGTACCCTGGCTGGCTTGCTGTTACTCGGTCCGGTAGGTGCCGTTGGTAATTTTGCCGCCATCTCGGTAAAAGTCATGATGGACGAAACCATTGCCTGGCTGATCCTGGTGTGCGGATTTTTTGGCGCCCTGATAGCTCTTCTCGTTCGGGCCGGAGGGGCACTTGCCTTTGGCAAATTGGCACTCCGTTATACCCGCGGCGCTCGTAGTTCCCTGTTGATGACCTGGTTGCTCGGCCTGCTGATTTTTGTCGATGATTACCTGAATGCCCTGACGGTGGGCGAGACCATGAAGCGGGTTACCGACCGCTTCGGGATCTCCCGGGAAATGCTGGCCTATGTTGTGGATTCAACTGCTGCGCCGGTGTGCGTTCTCGTACCTTTCTCGACCTGGGCGGTGTTCTTCTCCGGGCTGCTGGAAAATAATGGCGTCGCCGCAGCTGGCGCGGGTATCGACATTTTTATCGGCGCCATTCCTTACATGTTCTACGCCTGGGCCGCAGTACTGACTGTACCGCTGGTAGCAACTGGCGTCATTCCGGCATTGGGGCCGATGCAAAAGGCCCAGCAACGTATGCAAAGCCGGGCTCTGGGAGAGCACCACGATGACGTGGCACTGACTTTCAAGGCGCGGAATCTGGAGGCGGAATTCGAGGCCGCCGAACCCCGGGTACTGCGCCTCAGCAACTTTCTGGTACCCATTGTCAGCCTGGTATTGTTCACCTGGTATTTCGATATTGATGTCTGGCGCGGGCTGATTGTCAGCATCGCCATTACCCTGCCGTATTACTGGAGCCAGCGGCTGCTCGGCTTTGGTGAGTCGCTGGACGTCATGTTGGACGGGTTCAAGACCATGATACCGGCTATCGGAACCGTAGTGGCGGCGTTTATTTTCAAGGAAGTCTGCGACCAGTTGATGTTGCCACAGTATGTCGTTGAATCTCTGGCACCCCTGATGAGTGCCCAGGCGCTACCCGTGCTGGTGTTTGTGTCCATGGCGGCACTGGCCTTCGCGACCGGATCTTCATGGGGCATCTTCGCGGTCACCATACCGATAGTCGTACCTATGGCGGAAGCCCTGGCGGTGGACATGCCGCTCGTGATTGGCGCGCTTCTGTCAGCGTCGGCATTCGGCTCCCAGGCTTGTTTTTACAGTGACTCGACAGTGCTTGCCGCGCAGGGCGCCGGCTGTCACGTGATCGATCATGCCGTAACCCAGTTGCCCTATGCCCTGATGGCGGCGACTCTGGCAGCTCTGGGATTCTGGTTAATGGCCTGATGACAAATTAATGCACTGAACCTGCAAACGGGGGCCGGGACCGATCATGAAAATCGGACTTGAAACGGCGAAAAAGCATAGCGGTCCTACGGCCAGGGAGCGGCAAATACCCCGTAGCGTTGTCGCACTCGGCGTGGTCAGTCTGTTGATGGATATGTCTTCGGAACTGATCCACAGTTTATTACCCGTTTATCTCGTTGCGGTAATGGGTGTCGGCGCCCTGACGCTTGGTATTATCGAAGGCGTGGCCGAATCGGCAACGTCGATCCTGAAAGTATTTTCCGGGGTTATCAGTGATTTCAGCCGTCGCCGCAAACCCTTGCTGGTCATCGGGTATGGCCTGGCTGCCATTTCCAAACCCCTTTTCCCACTGGCATCGACCTACACCGGGGTTTTTGCCGCCCGCCTGATTGACCGGATTGGCAAGGGTCTTCGCGGTGCGCCGCGAGATGCGCTGATTGCCGATGTGACGCCTGGGGAGATCCGTGGTGCGGCATTCGGACTGCGTCAGGCGATGGATACCAGTGGCGCATTTCTCGGGCCCGTATTAGCCGTGGTGCTGATGTTGGCACTGCACGGTAATTACCGGCTGGTATTCTGGCTTGCGGCCATTCCCGCCATGCTTGCGGTTCTGGTTCTGGTGTTTGCGGTGAGAGAGCCGGCTCGCGGCGGACGCTCTGCCCACGCACCACGGATCAACTGGCACAGTCTGTCAGCATTCCCCCGGGCCTACTGGTGGCTGGTTGCAATCGGGATTTGTATGACACTGGCCCGGTTCAGCGAAGCCTTTCTGCTGTTGCGGGCCGTCGATCTGGGCGTGTCGGCGGTCTGGGTGCCAGTGGTTCTTGTTGTCATGAACATTTTTTACGCCGGTAGTGCGTTTCCGTTCGGCCGGATCGCCGATCGGCTGCCGCCAATCAATGTGTTGGCCCTTGGCATGACCTTCCTGTTGTTGGCAGATATCCTGTTGGCCATGGCTTCGGCGCAGTGGACGGTGTTCGCCGGTGTGGCTATCTGGGGTTTGCACATGGGGGCCACCCAGGGCGTTCTCGCCGCGATGATTGCCCATGTCGCACCTGCAGACTTGCGAGCCTCGGCATTCGGAATTTTCAATCTGTTTGCCGGATTGGCGCTGTTGCTGGCCAGCGTCATTGCCGGTGCGTTCTGGCAATTTCTGTCTCCGGCTGCAACCTTCGCGGCGGGAGCGGTGTTGTCTCTGCTTACTCTCGGGCTGTTGTGGTGGCGGAGGGCATCGCTTTGATACCGGCGATGCCCGCAGGTACGGCAACGGTGGCGTCCGTCCACCAGGACTTCCTGTAAAGCTGCCAGGGCCCCCGGAAAGCGCGGCACATGCCATAGACAAAAGGCGGTCGGATAGTGGGCCAGTCGTAGCGCAAATCCGTAAACCAGACGCAGGTTTCGTCAGGGCCTTCCTCAATTCCGGATAGCGCCGGCAAACGGGCAAAGTCCCGAACAGGGCTGAACGCCGAGTGCCACCAGACCTCTGTCGCCAGAGCCCTTGCCCGGGGATCACGACCAAATTGCGTCCGTCGCTGCCAGGGCGCTGCCACAGGCGCATGATAAGCATTGTACAGGCTACCCAACCTGGATTCGGGTGCCGGGGCCCCGACCGCCGGCTCACCTGCCAGGAGGTTTACTCTCGCAAGCCAGTAATCTTCGCCGCGCCGGATGATGAGTAACCGATGAGCTGGCGATCCCGGTTGGGGCAGGGCGTAGCTGTCAAAAGCTGCCAGCCCAAGGGCCTGGCCGTGGCGGTCGGCCAGTTGGCGCGCGTATTGGCTGGCCACAAACTGGCCGGCGACATAGCAAATCAGTAGTCCCGAAGCCACGCGTGCCAGAGCGGGCGCGGCGCGTTTCAGATTGAGCGACAAGGGGATCAGGACGAGGGCGCTGAACACGGGGTCAACTACAAAATTCGAGGACAGGCTGTAGCGAGTGTCGGAAAAAGGCGACCACAGTTGGGTGCCGTAGACGGTGGTCAGATCGGCGCCGATATGACTGCCGATCGCCAGCGTACTGACCAGGAAAAAGTTCAGCCAGGCTCGCCACTGCCGCCAGCATATTGACCAGCCCGTTGCCAGTAGTGTCGCCCACAGGGGCAGCATGAGCAGCGAATGGGTGATGCCCCGATGCCAGTAGGCGTGAAAATGGAGGGGATCCAGCCAGAAAAGTCCGTAGTCGGAATCGGGGAACATCGCGGCGACCGCTCCGACAAGCAGGTAGCGGGCTCGCGAGGGGCCACGGTTGGCCTCGGCTATCCGGGGCACGGCGGCAACGAGCAGGGCACCGAGCGCCGCGTGGGTCACTGTGTCCACAGGATCAGCCGGGAGGTTTGCCGGCTTCTGGCCGATCACGGGCCGGTATGTCTG
>JASBTO010000266.1 GCA_030148365.1 Kangiellaceae bacterium | reverse complement strand
CGATCGGCGAAAGCGATCGCTTCACCCTGAAATTCCGTAAACCTGAATAACGAGGACAGAAAAAGATGAATCATATAAAGCTTTGGTGGGGCGCGCTTGCAATAAGCCTGGCCCTGCCGGTAGCGGCCGGGGAAGCGGTCGAACAGCGCACGGCCAATAACGGCAATATCGTCATGGAGAGCATCCCCGAGGTTCCGGAAGAAGTTGTCGACCAGCTCAACCGCTACCAGAATGTGCGTTCCGCAGCCTTCCGGGACTGGAGCCAAAACGGCGACAGTCTCTATATCAGCACCCGGTTTGGCGATGTAAACCAAATCCACCGGGTCAGGAAGCCTGGCGGCGCCCGGGAGCAATTGACTTTCTTTCCGGAACCCATCGGCCAGGTGGCCCGACAACCGAAAGGGGAGCTGCTGGCCTTTACCATGGATGCGGGCGGTAGTGAAAACGCCCAGGTATTCATTCTGGACCCGGCCACCGGCGACAGCCGCCTGATCTCCGATGGCGAGTCCCGCAACGGCGTCCTGGCCTGGCGTCATGACGGCAAGGCGATCGCCTATCAGAGCACCCGCCGCAACGGCGCCGCCAATGATATCTGGGTGACCCCTATCGATAACCCCGGACAGAGCCGGCTGGTGTTCGAGTCGCCCGATGGCAGCTGGTGGGGACCGGTAGACTGGACCCGTGACGGTCAGCAGATTCTCCTTCAGCAGTATGTCAGCATCAGTGATTCGCGACTGCACTTGCTCGATGTGGACAGCGGCAAAACAACCGCACTGAGTGGCTCGGAACAGCGGGCTACGGTCAACTACGGCGTCGCTTTCGATGCCAAAAACCAGGGCTTCTTTTATCTGACCGATGATGGCGGTGAATTCGCACGGCTGGCTTACCGGAAACTGGGCAAGGACAGCGCCCCCGTAGTGATCACCGATGACATTCCCTGGGATGTTGAGAACGTCAGCCTCAGTGATGATGGTAGCCGCGGCGCCTTCTCCGTCAATGAGGCCGGTCTGAGCCAGGTTTATCTGTTCAACCCGGACAGCTTTGCCTACCGCAGGGTCGAGGATTTGCCGGTCGGCCTGGTGGGCGGTCTGGAGTTCAGTCCTGACGGCCGGCAGCTGGCATTGACCCTGAACACCGCGAAAACCCCGAGCGATACCTTTGTGCTGGCGCTGGGCAAGAATGATCTCAAGGCTGGTAAGCTGACGCGCTGGACCACCAGTGAGGTCGGTGGCCTGGATACTGACAGCTTCAATGAGCCGGAACTGGTGCATTATCCGACCTTTGATCAGGAGGACGGCAAGCCTCGGGAAATCCCCGCTTTTGTCTACAAGCCGAAAGGCACCGGCCCGTTTCCCGTGATCATCTCCATCCATGGCGGTCCTGAAGGACAGTACCGGCCCGCATTCAGCAGTACCTATCAACTCTGGATGAAAGAATTGGGTGCGGCGGTAATCGCCCCCAATGTGCGCGGCTCCGCAGGTTACGGTCGTAACTATGTGGGCCTCGACAACGGCTTCAAGCGGGAGGATTCGGTCAAGGACATAGGCGCTCTGCTCGACTGGATCGCCACGCAACCGGAACTCGATCAGGATCGGGTCGCGGTCTTCGGCGGCAGTTATGGCGGCTATATGGTGCTGGCAAGTGCGGTTCACTACAGTGATCGGTTAAAGGCGGCCGTGGATATTGTCGGCATCAGCAACTTTGTCACTTTTTTGAAAAACACCAAGGATTACCGCCGTGATTTGCGCCGGGCGGAATATGGTGACGAGCGGGACGAGGCCATGCGCAAGCATCTGGAGGCGATCAGTCCGAACCGTCATGTCGACAAGATCACCGTACCGATGCTGGTAGTACAGGGCCAGAATGATCCCCGGGTGCCGGTCACCGAGGCCGAGCAGATCGTCAAGGCGCTGCGGGAGCAGGGGCGTCAGGTCTGGTATATGAACGCACTCAACGAGGGGCATGGCTACCGGAAAAAGGAAAACCGGGATATCTACCAGCAGGTGGTCGTGGTCTTCATGAAGGAGTTTCTGCTCGGCGAGCAGGCATCCCAATAGCCGTTTGAAACCGGAAGGGCGCCGCCACATACATGGCGGCGCGCTCCCGCCTGTGTCACGGATCCGGTGCGGTATTCTCGTCAACCCCGTCCTGGGCGTTGATTTCCTCGTCAATCCGGGCGACCCGATCCGCCACGGCGTCTTCAACCTGCTGGACTTTCTGTAACTGCTTTTCCTTGTAATCGGTCAGTTGTGTCCGGTCGGGCTCGGCGCCGTTGCAGCCCCAGAGCAGAGACAGGCACAGGCCGACGGTGATCAGTTTTTTGTTCATGATGTACGTCATCGCGGAAAAGGAATAACCGGAGTATGCCGCGCTGCCGGTAGCCGGACAAGGCGGGCAACCAAAAATGCCGAACCGGATCCCTTCATCAATGTCCGTCCGGATTGCACGGCTGACGACGGCGCTGTTTTTTGGCCTTGTGGCCTATGGCTGGCCGGAGGGACTGTTTATAATGCGCCCATTCTTGTCACGGACCTGGCGTCTCCATGGCCGACAGTGAGTTTCAGCAAAGGTTTGGCGGTATTCTGCGCCTCTATGGCAGTGGCGCGGCGGATATTCTGCCACGCCTTCACCTGTGCGTGGTGGGGGTCGGCGGCGTTGGCTCCTGGGTTGCTGAAGCCCTGGCCCGCAGTGGCGTCGGCAACCTGACCCTGATCGATCCGGATGAATTTACCAAAACCAATATCAATCGCCAGTTGCCGGCGCTGACCGACACCATCGGCCGGGGCAAAGGCGAAGTGCTCGCCGAGCGTATCGCCGGCATCAATCCCGACTGCCGGGTGGCGGTCATTGAAGATTTGCTGACCCAGGACAATCTGGACCAATATATCGATTCGGAATTCCAGACGGTGATTGACGCTATCGACAGTGCCCGCACCAAAGCCGCACTGATTAACCTTTGCAGTCGCCGCAAACAGCGGGTCATCGCCATCGGCGGCGCCGGCGGCCAGGTGGACCCTCTCGCCATCCGGGTCGGGGATCTGAATACGACCTTCAACGATCCGTTGCTCGCCCGGACCCGCTCGACGCTCAGGCATCGCTACGGGTTCTCCCGGAATCCGAAGCGGCGTTACGGCGTCCCCTGTATCTATTCGACGGAGCAGCAGGTCTATCCCCACCCGGAAGGCGGCGTCAGCCAGCAGAAACCGGACACTGACCGGGCCTTGCGCCTCGCCTGCGATGTGGGCATGGGCGCCTGTACCCAGGTCACCGCGACCTTCGGCATGGTCGCGGCTGCCCAGACCCTGAATCGTCTGTTGCCGCGCAAGGTGGTCTAGGCGTTCAGTCGACGACGGGGTAGCAGGGATCGCCCCAGACCGCTTGCGGGTGGGCCATCATGATGTCGATGATGATGGGCACCAGCTTGCCAAGCAGATCCGCG
>JASBTO010000190.1 GCA_030148365.1 Kangiellaceae bacterium | reverse complement strand
GGGGCTAACGTTGGCAGGACTGGCAACCTCCCCACTAATCGACGATGAACTTAAAAAACCCCCTTCCGTAGAAGAGGCTTTCGGTGCTCAAGGGCAACATTTGAGCGAGGATTTTTGGTCCCTGGTGAGGCGCGGAGCTCGGGAGCAGCGGAGTTGACGATGAGTCAATGAGCAGCGCAGCGAGCTTCGCAACAAAGCCAGGGGCCAAAAAGACCGCTCAAAAAAATTACATCATGCCGCCCATTCCGCCCATACCACCCATACCACCCATATCAGGCATGCCGGACTCTTCCTTCGGCAACTCGGCAACCATCACTTCCGTAGTGATCATCAGGCCGGCGACGGAAGCGGCATTCTGCAGCGCGGTACGGGTTACCTTGGTCGGATCCAGGATACCCATGTCGAGCATGTCGCCGTATTCACCGGAAGCAGCGTTGTAACCGTAGTTACCTTCACCGGCTGCGACCTTGTCGAGAACCACGGAGGCTTCGTCGCCGGCGTTGGTCACGATTTGACGCAACGGCGCCTGCATGGAGCGACGGGCGATAGCGATACCGGCGTCCTGATCGGCATTGTCGCCTTCCAGGTTGGTAACCGCGGCAATGGCCCGGACCAGTGCGACACCACCACCGGGAACCACGCCTTCTTCAACGGCGGCGCGGGTGGCGTGCAGGGCGTCTTCAACGCGGGCTTTCTTTTCTTTCATTTCGACTTCGGTGGCGGCGCCTACCTTGACGACGGCCACACCGCCGGCCAACTTGGCAACACGCTCCTGAAGTTTCTCGCGATCGTAATCGGAAGAAGTCTCTTCGATTTGCGCACGGATCTGGTTGACCCGGCCTTCGATCAGCTTGGACTCACCGGCGCCATCAATGATGGTGGTGTTTTCCTTGGTGATCTGGATGCGCTTGGCGGTACCGAGGTCGTCCAGAGTCGCGCCTTCAAGGTTGAGGCCGACTTCTTCGGAAATCACGGTCGCACCGGTCAGGATGGCGATATCTTCCAGCATGGCCTTGCGACGATCACCAAAGCCCGGTGCCTTGACGGCAGCAACCTTGACGATGCCACGGATGTTGTTCACAACCAGAGTCGCGAGGGCTTCGCCTTCCACGTCTTCGGCGATGATCAGCAGTGGCTTGCCGGATTTGGCAACGGCTTCCAGGGTCGGCAGCAGATCACGGATGTTGGAAATCTTCTTGTCGACCAGCAGGATGTACGGAGAGTCGAGCTCGGCCGCCATGTTGTCCTGGTTGTTGATAAAGTAGTGAGACAGGTAGACGCGATCGAACTGCATGACTTCGAAGACGTCCAGTTCGTTGTGCATGCCGGAACCTTCTTCAACGGTGATGACGCCTTCCTTGCCGACTTTGGTCATGGCTTCAGCGATGATGTCGCCGATGCTGGAGTCGGAGTTGGCGGAAATGGTACCCACCTGGGCGATAGCCTTGTCGTCCTTGCAGGGCACGGACAGCTTCTTGAGCTCTTCAACGGCGGCAGTGACTGCTTTGTCGATACCGCGCTTGAGGTCCATCGGGTTCATCCCGGCGGCGACGGCTTTCAGGCCTTCGGTCAGGATGGACTGGGCCAATACGGTCGCGGTGGTGGTACCGTCACCGGCGATGTCAGAAGTCTGGGAAGCAACTTCCTTGACCATCTGTGCGCCCATGTTCTCGAACTTGTTCTCCAGCTCGATTTCCTTGGCGACGGAGACGCCGTCCTTGGTGACAGTCGGTGCACCAAAGCTCTTGTCCAGTACCGCATTACGGCCCTTGGGGCCCAGGGTTACCTTGACGGCGTTGGCCAGTGTGTTGACACCCTTGACCATCTGGCTGCGGGCGTCATCTCCAAAACGAACTTCTTTAGACATTATCAATTCCTCGTGTTCTCTGATTCGTTAGCAATTCTGTACGGGGGTTCAACAAGACGAAGGCTCATTGTTCTCTGGCGGGGCGTTGCAGGGGCGAGGCTTGCATTCTGGTACCCGGGCACCCGCAAAACCTGGTAAAACACCGCCGGAGCGCAGAAGCCGTCTTACTCGACGACCGCCATGATGTCGTCTTCCCGCATTACCAGCAGTTCTTCGCCGTCAACTTTGACTTCGTTGCCGGAATACTTGCCGAACAGGACCTTGTCGCCGACTTTGACGTCGAGACCACGGACTTCGCCGTTGTCCAGAATTTTGCCATTACCTACAGCAATCACTTCGCCGCGGCTGGGCTTTTCCTTGGCGTTGTCAGGGATCACGATGCCACCTGCGGACAAGGTTTCCTCTTCCATGCGACGAACAATGACGCGATCGTGTAAAGGACGGATACTCATGGACTTTTCTCTCCTGGAGTTATCAATTGTTGAAAATTCATCAATCAGGCTGGTGAGCGACCAGCGGCTCACCCCTATATGGGGGCGATATTTTGGCACTCAAGGGCTGAGACTGCCAAATCGGGGAATTTTTTTTGGAGCGCCGGAAACTGTCGACTCGGGCTGCGTAACTCTTTGATTTACTTGTCTTCCCGGTCGTACTCACCTTCTATGGTTCGGCCCTGCTGTGGGGATTGCGGGGGCGGAGTCCGGGAAGAGTTGCCCGAGACGCGGATAAAACCGCCCTTGATCAGGGTGCCCGCCACGAGCTGACGGATGCGAGGCACCATGCAGGCGAAGCCGATGCTGTCGGTCACGAAGCCGGGCGTCAGGAGCAGGGCGCCGGCCACCAGCAGGATCATGCCTTCCAGCAACTCGATCGCGGGCATTTCTCCTCGTGCAAGCCGGGCCTGCATGCGGCTGAAGGTCGCCATGCCTTGCTGGCGCAGCAGATGCACGCCGATAATCGCCGTCAGAATGATAATGACGATCGTTGGCAGGGCACCGATCAGACCGCCGACCTCGATCAGCACGAACAGCTCGACCACCGGGATGACTATGAAGAGCAGGAACAGGTATTTGATAACAGACTCCTATCGGTTTCCCCGCCTGGTGGGTTGCGGGTTGGCGAATTGGCCAATCTAGGGCATCATGGGGGCGCTCGCGCCCGGCTTCAAGGCAGTTGGCCGCCGGCTTTGTAACAACAAGACACTTGAAGGCTCCATAGCCTGTCCGCAAGACTTTGAAAGATTCAGGATTTTCCCATGAGTAGCGGTTACCGGATAGCCTTGTGCAATCTGCCGGATCAGGAGAGCGCCAGACACCTCGCCAGCTGGCTGGTCGACCGGGCCCTCGCCGCCTGCGTGAATATCGTGCCCGGGATCGAGTCTGTCTACCACTGGCAAGGTGAGGTAGAATCCGCGACCGAGTGGCTCCTGATTATCAAGACCGACGACAGACACTGGGACGCCCTGCAGCAGCTGATCACCGAGCACCATCCCTACGAGGTGCCGGAAATTATCAGTCTGCCCATCGACAAGGGACTGCCGGCCTATTTGAACTGGATGAAAGACAGCCTCGACCGGAAACCCGATTAATGACAGCGACTGCCCGTAACGCCTTTTGCACCTTCCTGCTCTCGATCCTGCTGCTACCCGTGGCACCGAGCGCGGCCGAGCTGCCGGACCTGAATGCCCTGCTCGGCCAGGAACAGGAATTCCTCGACGTCGATGAAGCCTTCAAGTTGTCGGCGGACGTTCTTGATGACGAGATCCTGGTCAACTTCGAGGTCGCGCCCGAATATTACTTGTACCGGCACCGGTTTAATTTCACCGCTGACGGCGCCACCCTTGGCGATGCGAAAATGCAGGACGGTGTCGAAAAGGTCGATGAGTACTTTGGCCTGGTCGAAGTCTACTTCAATCATTTTGAGGCCGCGGTGCCCTTTGAGGCCCACCAGGCGTCCGTTATCCTGACCGTCGACTTTCAGGGCTGTGCCGAAGCCGGTCTCTGCTATCCGCCGACCACCCGCACCGTCGAACTGACCATAGACGATTTCCGGCCCGGCAACACCACCGCTACCGTCACCACCGCCGAGCCGCAGACCCGTGCGACTGCGACGCCGGCCAGACCGGACGCGCCCGCCTTCCAGTCTGAAGAAAACCGCCTGCTGAATATTCTCGCGGATACCAGCCTGCCGCTGATCCTGCTGACCTTCATATTGCTCGGTGTGGCGCTCACCTTTACGCCCTGCGTGTTTCCGATGATCCCGATCATCTCCAGCATTATTGCCGGCCAGGGCGCCCGGATCACCACCAGCCGGGCCTTCACCCTGACGCTGGTTTATGTGCTGGCCATGGCCCTGACCTATGCGCTGCTGGGGGTGGCAGTCGCCAGTGCCGGCGCCAGTCTTGCCGGCTTCTTCCAGCACCCGGTATTTGTCATCGGCGTCGCCATTGTCTTCGTCGCCCTCGCCCTCGCCATGTTCGGCTTCTATGAATTGCAGTTGCCCGCCGGACTGCAGGCACGCCTCGATACCCTGAGCCGCAACCAGAAATCCGGATCCCTCCTCGGCGTCGCCATCATGGGCGCCCTGTCGGCGCTGGTGGTGTCTCCCTGCGTCACCGCGCCGCTGGCGGCGGTGCTGCTGTTTATTGCCCAAAGCGGCGACTTGACCCTCGGCGGTCTGGCCCTGTTTGCCCTCGGGATCGGTATGGGATTGCCCTTGCTGCTGATTGGCACCCTGGGCGGTAAATATTTCCCGGGCGCCGGTCCGTGGATGAATGTCATCAAGGCGGTCTTCGGCATCGGCATGCTGGCGCTGGCCATTTACGTGATCAAGCATCTGCTGCCCCAGGGCGTCTATCTGGCACTGTTCGGCATCCTGGCGATCACCAGCGCCGTATTCATGGGCGCGCTCGATTTCTCCGTCAAATCCGCCGCCCGCAAACTCTGGCAAGGTCTCGGGCTGGTATTGCTCGTCTACGGGATCCTGCTGCTGATTGGCGCCGCCACCGGCTCCGGCAGATTGTTCCAGCCGCTCGCCGGGATCAACACGCCCGGTCCCGCGGCCTCGCAACCGGCCCATGATACAGCCTTCATCAAGGTCGCAACCGTCGAGGAAACCGAGGCGGCCATTGCCCGGGCCAATCGCGAAGGCAAGACCGTCATGCTGGACTTCTTTGCCGAGTGGTGTGTTTCCTGTTACGAGTTCGCCGACTACACCTTTCCGGATCCCGCGGTCCAGGCGGCGCTCGCCAATACCGTCCTGTTGCAGGCGGATGTGACCGCCAACAATGAAGCGGATCGCGCCTTGATGGCGAAATACCGGGTACTCGGCTTGCCGTCCATCCTGTTGTTCGACACCAACGGCGAAGAGCTGCGCGAGTACCGGGCCACGGGTTTCGAAAACGCCGAGACCTTCGCTGCCCGCCTTACTGCCGCTTTCCATTCCCGGGATTAGCCCCGAACTCACCATCTGACCAGGCGCTGCCGCCACAGTCGCAGCGCAAAGCGACGGAACTTTCGCTGCCCGGACGCCTCCATACCCTGCATGCCCCGGCCATCGCCGTTATTGCAGCAGATTCCTGCCCCGCCGCCATCTGCTCCGACCAGAGCGTCTCTGGTAGCGAAATGCTGCAATAATCCGTTAAAATCCCAACCGCTGAATTTTTGGCCGATTTCCGGGCTTTTCGACCCAATTCTTTAACTGTTTGGCAAGATTGTGTTTTTTAGGCGAAATTTGCTAGCATTTCGCAACACTTACACTACACTTATTGGACAGGATCTAAATAATACCAACCTGATGAAGAAACTTCTGTTGCTACATGGGCCCAACCTGAATCTGCTCGGCGAGCGCGAGACACCGATCTATGGCGCCCGGACTCTGGCGGAGATTGATCAGGCCGCCGCCAGCCAGAGCGATGCGGCCGGGGTCAAGCTGACCAGCCTGCAAAGCAACAGCGAGTCAGACCTGATCAATGTGATTCATCAGGCCAAAAAAGACGACGTCTCGATGATCGTCTTTAACCCCGCCGCCTTTACCCATACCAGCGTTGCGTTGCGTGATGCCCTGCTGGCGGCGGAGCTGCCGTTTATTGAAGTACATCTTTCCAATCCGGCCAGCCGGGAACCCTTTCGTCACCACTCCTTTTTCAGCGATATCGCGATCGGCGTGGTTTCGGGTTTCGGCGCCCGGAGTTATCAACTCGCAGTCCAGGCCGCTATCGGCTGGCTCGACTCCGATTCCACATCTGAATAAATAACTGCTGACAAAGGTTGTTGCTATGGATCTACGTAAAGTTAAAAAGCTTATCGAACTGGTGGAAGAATCCGGTATCGCTGAACTGGAAATCAATGAAGGCGAAGAGTCGGTGCGCATCAGCCGCACCGGCTCGGCACCCGTCATGCAGGCCCAGCCCCAGTACGCGATGGCTCCACAACAGGCGGCCCCGGCTGCGGCTCCGGCCGCCGCGGAAGCGGCTCCCGAGGCGCCCGAGGTCAAAGGCCACAGCGTACGCTCACCCATGGTCGGTACCTTTTATCGCTCACCGTCGCCGGGCTCCAAATCTTTCGTCGAAGTGGGCAGCCAGGTCAAGCCGGGCGACGTACTGTGTATCGTTGAAGCCATGAAGATGATGAACCAGATCGAGTCCGACGTGTCCGGTACGGTTCGCGAAATCCTGATCGATAACGGCGAGCCGGTCGAATTCGATGAAGTGATGTTCATCATCGAGTGATTTCACCCGCCAATCATGCTTTTACAGGATAACTGACCTCATGTTGGATAAAGTTGTCATCGCCAATCGCGGGGAAATTGCGTTGCGTATCTTGCGCGCCTGCCGCGAACTTGGCATCAAGACGGTGGCCGTGCATTCCACCGCCGATCAAAATCTCATGCACGTGCGTCTCGCGGACGAGTCGGTCTGCATTGGCCCGGCATCCGCCCAGGCGAGCTACCTGAATATTCCCGCGATCATCAGCGCCGCGGAAATTACCGATGCGGTCGCCATTCACCCCGGTTACGGCTTTCTGGCCGAGAATGCGGATTTCGCCGAGCAGGTGGAGCGCAGCGGTTTTACCTTCATCGGCCCGAAGCCGGAGACCATTCGCCTGATGGGCGACAAGGTCTCCGCCATTGCCGCCATGAAACGCGCCGGCGTGCCTTGCGTGCCCGGCTCCGACGGACCGCTCGGCGACAATGACAAGGAAAACCTTGCCATGGCCAAGCGCATCGCCTACCCGATCATCATCAAGGCATCGGGCGGCGGCGGTGGCCGCGGCATGCGCGTGGTCCGCGAAGAAAAGGACTTGCTGAAAGCCATCCAGCTGACCAAATCGGAGGCGCGCGCGGCCTTCAATAACGACATGGTCTACATGGAGAAATTCCTGGAGACGCCCCGCCACATCGAAATCCAGGTCCTCGCTGACAGCCACGGCAACGCCATTCATCTGGGTGAGCGGGACTGCTCCATGCAGCGCCGCCACCAGAAAGTGGTGGAAGAAGCGCCGGCACCGGGTATCACCGAGCAAATGCGCCGCTTTATCGGCGAGCGTTGTGTCGCGGCCTGCAAGGAACTCAATTACCGGGGCGCCGGGACTTTCGAATTCCTCTATGAGAAAGGCGAGTTCTACTTTATCGAGATGAACACCCGGGTCCAGGTTGAGCATCCGGTGTCCGAGCTGATCAGCGGCGTCGACATCATCAAGGAGCAACTGCGGATCGCCGAGGGCCAGCCCCTGTCTTTCAAACAGGAAGACATCCACCTCAAGGGACACGCTATCGAGTGCCGGATCAATGCCGAAGATCCGGAGACTTCCATGCCATCGCCCGGCACCATCGAACGCTATCACGCTCCCGGGGGCCCCGGCGTGCGCATCGACTCCCATATCTATGCCAGCTACAAGGTACCGCCCCATTATGATTCCATGATCGGCAAGCTGATCACCTACGGCGAGACCCGGGAAGTGGCCATGTCACGCATGCAGATGGCGCTTGAAGAGCTGGTCATTGACGGCATCAAGACCAATATCGACCTGCAACGCAAGATCCTGGCCGATGCCAACTTCCAGAAGGGCGGCACCAATATTCACTATCTGGAAAATGCCATTCTGAACCAGTGACGGCGTTCGCCGTCTGTGCCATGGCGCTGACTTTGCCGCACAGGTCAAAGTCAGCGCACGGCCACTTGTGAGATCCGGCTGCGTCCCCTTACAATGCGGCCATAATAAAATTCCCCGGAAAGACCATGGCCTGGATCCAGCTGAAAACCGGTTGTCAGAAGCACGACGCTGATCCCCTGTCTGATTTGCTGATGGATTGCGGCGCGCAAGCCGTGACCTTTCTCGACGCCGCCGACCAGCCCATTCTCGAGCCCGGCCCCGGCGAGACGCCCCTGTGGCAGGATGTGGTACTCGTGGCCCTGTTCGACGCCGGCACTGACACTTCGGCCACTCTCGAAAATCTTGCCAGACAGCCTTTGTGGGAAAACACTTCCCATCCCGAATGGGAGCAGCTGCGGGATCAGGACTGGGAGCGGAGCTGGATGGACAACTTCAGGCCCATGCAATTTGGCGAGCGCCTGTGGATTGTCCCGAGCTGGCATCAGCCGCCAGAACCCGATGCCGTCAATATCCTGCTGGATCCGGGCCTGGCATTCGGCACCGGCAGCCATGCCACCACCGCCCTGTGCCTGGCCTGGCTCGAGCAAGCCGGCCTGACCGGCAAGACCGTCAT
>JASBTO010000261.1 GCA_030148365.1 Kangiellaceae bacterium | reverse complement strand
GATAAGGCTGCTCAGCCACGCCGGCAACCGGATCACCATCGTCGGGGACGATGACCAGTCCATCTATGGCTGGCGCGGGGCCCGCATCGAGAATATCTACCAGTTCCAGAAAGATTTCGCCGACAGCAAGACTTCCCGCCTGGAGCAAAACTACCGCTCTACCGGTACCATTCTCAAGGCTGCCAATGCGGTGATTGCCAACAATGCCGAGCGCATGGGCAAGAACCTCTGGACCGCCGACAACGAAGGCGAACCCATCCTGCTCTATTCGGCGTTCAATGAGCAGGAGGAAGCCCGCTTCATCGCCTCCCGGATCCAGGACTGGGGTCAGCAGGGCGGCAGCTACAGTGATTGCGCCATCCTGTATCGCTCCAACGCCCAGTCCCGGGTATTGGAAGAAGCCTTGCTGCACCGGCAGTTGCCGTACCGGATTTACGGCGGCTTGCGCTTTTTCGAGCGTGCCGAGATCAAGGACACTCTCGCCTATCTGCGCCTGATCGCCAATCCGCAAGATGATCAGGCGTTCGAGCGGGTGGTCAATCAGCCGACCCGCGGGATCGGCAACAAGACCGTCCAGGAATTGCGCTTGCTGGCCCGGGAGCGCTCCCTGTCCCTGTGGCAGGCCGCAGCCCTCGCCATCGAGGAAAAACTGTTGACTGCCCGGGCGGTCACGGCGCTGGCCGGATTTCAGGATTTGGTGTCAATGCTTACCGAGGACACCCGGCCCCTGGAGTTGCACGAGCAAACCCGGATCGTGATCGAGGCCACCGGCCTGATGGCTGCGTACCTCAAGGAAAAAGGTGAGAAAGGCCAGGCCCGCAAGGAAAACCTTGAGGAACTGATCAGTGCCGCCCGTGAGTTCGATGCCGACGAATATGATGAAATGTCGCCGCTGGTCGCTTTTCTGGCCCACGCCTCTCTGGAGGCCGGTGAGCGGCAGGCCGACGAATTTGAAGACGCCGTCCAATTGATGACCCTGCATTCCGCCAAGGGACTGGAATTCCGCCAGGTATTCATTGCCGGCATGGAAGAGAAGCTTTTCCCGCACCAGATGTCTATCGATGAACCCGGCGGTCTTGAAGAGGAGCGGCGCCTGGCCTATGTCGGCATTACCCGTGCCCGGGAAAAGCTGTGCCTGACCCACGCGGAAAAACGCCGCCAGTACGGCCGCGAAAGCTATCCGACCCTGTCGCGATTTGTGCGCGAGATCCCGGCGGATTTATTGGAAGAAGTGCGCCTCAATGCCCAGGTGTCGCGACCGGCCTTTGTCAGCCAGCAGCCCGCTTCAGCGGCCCCGGCTCCCGGCGGACTGGCCCTCGGGCAACGCGTCAACCATCCGAAGTTCGGGTCCGGCGTGGTGCTCAATTACGAAGGCGATGGCCCCCAGGCCCGGGTGCAGGTGAACTTCGAGTCGGAAGGCGCCAAGTGGCTGATGCTGGCCTACGCCCGGCTGGAGCCGGTCTAGTACGAGCGTTACTGCGAGCCCTGTTGCCCGTAGATTTTTTCCGCACGCTGAAACAACACCCAACTGGTCAGGATATATTTGTCGTTTGATTGCGGCACCTGGCCCTTGTGGGTGTGGGTGAAGGCCGCCGGGGCAATCACCAGCGTGCCCTGTTTCGGCGCGATATGCCTATCCTGGAAGTAGAAAGAGGTTTCCCCGCCATCCTCGACGTCGTTGAGATAGAACATCCATAACAAGGTGCGGTGCAGGGTTTCCGAGCCCGGGTCCCGGGGATGGGGATAAAGCTCTGAATGCCAGTGGTGATAACCCCCCTGCCCCTGCCGGTATTGTTGCAGGTTGATCGCACCGAGCCGATACAGGGTTTTCACCAGTTCGGCGATCTCGGCATCGTTGAACCCGGCAATGTCCTCGTGGCTGATCGGGACCTGTTTGCCCGAGTCCGGATCCTGGCGGGCGAGGGCAAGGGCGCCGACCAACAGGAAAGGATGCTCACGCACGTAGCGAACCAGGCCGGCCAGGACGGCGGTCTGGATGGTGACCAGTTCCTCCCGCCATTCCGGAAAACTGGTGATCGTGATATCGGTACTGTCTTTGCGGGCAACATCCACGCCCTGCCCGGTCTGGCCGGCTGCCTTGCGTTCACTGCTCTCGAATTTGCTGATCAAATGCCGGCAAAACTCCGGCGCAAGCACCTGCTCATAGACGCCAATAAAATCACTCATGGAAAGGCCGTGTAACCCTCGGTAAAGGCAGTGTAAAGAATTACCTGGTTGATTCCCAGCAACGCTGGAGATAGTGCGCAATATCGTTATAATGCCTGCATCTGGAATTCCGGTAGTAAAAGATAACTCTATGATTAACAGAAGAAAATTTGTCGGTGCACTCGGGGTCGGAGCCGCGGCCGGTGCCCTGGCCGGTTGTGGCCGGGAAGAAGGCGGGCCGGCCGTAAAGGGTGCAGTTTCCGGAAAAGTCCACAAGTGGATCATGGTCACCACCTGGCCAAAAAACTTTGCCGGCCTCGGCGAAGGCGCCGAATATCTCGCCCGGATTATTCACGACATGAGTGGCGGAAGGCTACAGATCAAGGTGATCGGCGCGGGCGAGCTGGTGCCGGCCCTGCAGGTCTTTGATGCGGTCGCCTCGGGCACAGCCCAGATGGGCCATGGCGCCTCCTACTACTGGAAAGGCAAGTTACCGATGGCGCCCTTTTTCAGCGCCGTGCCCTTCGGCCTCAACGCCCAGGAAATGAACAGCTGGCTGCTCAGGGGCGGTGGACTGGAGTTATGGCGTGAGTTGTATGCACCTTACGGACTGATCCCGGAAGTTGCCGGTAACACCGGCGTGCAAATGGCCGGTTGGTTCAACAAGGAAATTCGCTCCATGGCGGACATCCAGGGCCTCAAGATGCGCATTCCCGGACTCGGCGGCGAGGTTCTGCAGCGAGCCGGCGGTGTTCCGGTCCTGATCCCGGGTGGTGAAGTCTTTACCGCTCTGGAAACCAATACCATTGATGCCGCCGAGTGGGTCGGCCCCTACAATGACCTGGCGTTCGGTCTCTACAAGGCGGCGCGCTATTACTACTACCCGGGCTGGCACGAGCCGGGCACGACGCTCGAAGCCCTGATCAACGAGCAGGCCTACAACGAACTGGAGCCGGATCTGCAACAGATCCTGACTCACGCTTGCCGGGCCGCGAACGCCGACATGCTCGCCGATTTCACCGCCCGCAACAACGCGGCGCTCAAGACGCTTATCGAAGAGCATCGGGTGGAAGTGAAGAAGTTGCCGGATGACGTGCTGCGCCGGTTTGCGGAAATTTCCGAACAGGTGGTGGCCGAGCAAATCCAGGGTGATGCGTTGGCGCAACGTATTTATGATTCCTACCGGCAATTCCGCACCCAGGTGCGGGCCTGGGATCGGGTCTCGGAGCAGCCGTTTTACGCCGCCCGGGATCTTTGATTAAGCCCGGGGCCGGGCGCGATCAGTTGCCGTAGAACTGCTGCGGCAACCAGGTCGCCAGTTCGGGCCAGGCTGCGAGCATCCCGAGCACCAGGATCTGGATGGCGACAAAAGGCAGCACGCCGCGGTAAATATGGGCGGTGGTGACTTCCGGCGGCGCTACGCCGCGCAAATAGAAAAGCGCGAATCCGAAGGGCGGGGTCAGGAAGGACGTTTGCAGGTTGATGGCGATCATGATGCCGAGCCAGATCGGGTCGACCCCCATCACCAGCAAAACCGGCGCGACTATCGGTACTACCACGAAAGTGATCTCGATAAAGTCCAGAATGAAACCGAGCAAGAACATCACCAGCATGACGAGCAACATGGCGGACACCAGTCCGCCTGGCAGGTCGGTGAAGAAATTCTGGATCAGGGCGTCGCCTTCATAGGCGCGGAACACCAGCGAGAAAATCGATGCACCTACCAGAATCATGAACACCATGCTCGATGTCTTGGTGGTCGTGAACACCACTTCCTTCAGGCGTGACAGGTTCAGTTGACGCTTCAGCAAGGCCAGTATCAAGGCGCCGAGGGCACCGACTGCGGCGGCTTCGGTGGGCGTCGCCATGCCGGCAAGGATCGAGCCCAATACCAGCAGGATCAACAGCAAAGGCGGCAGCAGGGCCAGCAATGTTGCGAGCAGACCCGGGCGACCGCCGCTTTCCAGTTCGACTGACGGTGCTGCGTCGGGCCGGCGCCAGGCGACATAGAGATTGTAGAGGATATACAGCAGGACCAGCAGCAGGCCGGGAATGATGGCGCCGACAAACAAATCGCCAATGGAAACCACCTGGGAAGTCACCAGGCCCTGGCCCTTGGCTTCGGTCATGGCGTTGCCGAGCACACTGCCGAGCAAGACCAGCACAATGGAAGGCGGAATTATCTGGCCGAGAGTCCCGGAAGCACAGATGGTGCCGGTGGCCAGCTTCGGATCATAGCCGCGCCGCAGCATGGCGGGCAGGGACAACAGGCCCATGGTGACGACTGTCGCGCCGACGATCCCGGTACTGGCGGCCAGCAGCATGCCGACAATGGTGACGGCAATGCCCATACCGCCGCGCAATCTGCCAAACAGGGAGGCCATGGCATCCAGCAGTTGCTCGGCGATGCGGGCCCGTTC